>JALTEW010000443.1 GCA_027073795.1 bacterium
AAAATCCGCCCGTCACGATAACAATCTGCTGGATGCCTAACTGGGCACAGTCTTTTATGATACCCATCGTTTTTGAAGCAGGGACTGAGCTAACGACAAGCTCAACCTTCTTCGGAATGTCCTGCAATCTTGCATAGGTCTTAAGTCCCAATATCTCTTTTTCTCTGCTGTTGACCGGGTAAACACTGCCATCGAATCTCAAGTTTACCAGGTTTTCAAGGATGCGAAAGTTCATCTTGAAAGGATTATTGGTAGCACCAACTATTGCCACCGAGTCCGGCCAAAAGAAGGAATCCAGGAAGTGATTGACCCGTTTCATACAGATTTTCCCTTTTCAAGAACCACCAGGGCGTCCACAGCAACGGGTTGGCTCCCGCTCAGGATCACGGGATTGATATCGATTTCCTTGATCCCCTCATGCTCAAGCCCGATTTTGCCCAGGTTGATGAGCATTTCAGCCAGCAAATCCTTGTCTGCTGCTGGCATACCCCTGGCGTTTCCGAGTACCCGATGTCCCCTGATCTCGTCCATCATCTCCAGGGCATCCCGTTTCTCCAAGGGAGCAACCCGGAAGGAGATATCCTTCAGAATTTCCGTAAAAATCCCTCCCAGGCCGAACATGATACAGGGACCGAACTGCGTATCACGCGTCAAACCCATCACCAGTTCTCGCTGTCCCCGGATCATTTCCTGAATAAGAATTGTTCCCCCGGATGTCCCCATTGCTTCCTTAAGCGATATAAAGGCTGCCCGGGCCTCGTCCTCGCCTCTAATGCCGATCCTAACCAGGCCCTTTTCGGTTTTGTGGGTTACATCCGGTGAACATCCCTTCATCACGAGGGGATAGCCAATTTCGCGGGTAGTCTTTGCTATCTCCTCCAGTTCTGTAATCTCCTTTTCCCTCGTCACGGGGATGCCATAGGCGGCAAGCAGCCGCTTCGATTCGTGCTCGGAAAGGGTTGTCCGCCCTTCCTCAAGCGCCTTATCGACGATATGAACATGTTTCTCTATCATAACTGTTACCTCCCGGAAATCCTCTCAAGATACGCCTGCCGTTGTCTTAGGACGGAGAGGGCCCAGACAGCTCCCTCGATCGTCTGAAAGGGAATAATCTTTCCTTCCTTTTCAATTTCTTCACCGATCCCCTCGCTATTTTCCCCATACAGCCAAGCCACCACGGGCTTGTCGCCGGAAACGACCTGGTTCAGCTCTTCCGACACATCAAGAAAGGCATAATCCGGCAGCCTCAGTGCCACGTTGATACACAAAACCCCGTCCACAGCGGGATCGGCAAGCAACGCCTTCAGTGCGGGTGGATAGACCTTTTGCATCCCATGCTTCATGACAGCAGGCCAGAGGTCCAGGGGATTGCCCAGAGGCATCCACGGGGGAGATAGGCGTGCGACGGGATCCAGAGTTTCAGGGGATAGGGGCGCCAGGGCCAGGCCATATCTTTCCAGGGCGTCGGTTGCCATAATCCCTCCCGCCCCCGTGACCGTAATCACCGCAATACGGTTCCCCCGCATCGGCGGCAGGTGAAGCAGGGCCCGGACGGCATCACGCATCTGGCTGTCTTCCGTTATCAGGGTGCATCCCGCCTGGGTCAACGCTGCCTTGTATATTTGGTAACGACCTGCCATGCTTCCGCTGTGGGAAACGGCTGCCCTAGCCCCCGCCTCGCTCTGGCCTGTCTTGAAGATGACCACGGGCTTTTTACGGGTAATCCGGGAAGCAAGAGACACAAATTCCCTGCCGCGCATCAGCCCTTCCATATGGATGGCGATGACTCTGACATCGGGGTCATCTCCCAGATAGCTCAGGGCCTCAACGAAACCGATATCGCAGGCGTTCCCGATGTCAATCCCCTTTCCCATCATCCCTGAAAATTTCCCGGACCCCACAAAAAAGATACCCGACTGACAGATAACCCCAACGGGGGCTTTTTCACGGGAAAGCGGCATGAACGAGGTGGTAAAGGGGCGGAAGGCATTGAGAATCCCAAGGGTATTGGGACCCAGGATTCGCATCCCGTTTTCCCTTGCAATGGCGACCATTTCTTCCTGAAGCCCCTTCCCCTTCTCATCCGCGTCGGCAAACCCCTGTCCAACCACAATGACGGCCTTAACTCCCACTGCGGCACATTCCCGAATCCCCTTCAAAACCAGGTCGCGGGGAAGATTGATGACAGCCAGGTCGATAGCTTGGCCAATATCCCCGATGCGGGGGAAGGTCCTGAGACCCAGGATTTCATCCGCCTGGGGATTGACAGGGAAAACCCTCCCCTGGTAACCGAACTGAAGCATGTTCTCCACCAGGTTATAGGTGCCGGGACCGTTTTTACGGGTGGCCCCAATGATAGCCACACTTTCAGGTTCCACGAATGGTTTCATCGTGTCTTTTGTATCTCTCATGTCCTTCCCGTTCGATGAAAAGGGTATGAGACACGCCCGCACCTCATACCCTTGCGTTTTCTAAACTTTATCTAATTTGCCTCTTCCGGCACAGGCTTCTTTAAATACAGCGAGAGCACCATCCCTACCAGCGAGATTCCCCCCGCTACCAGAAAGGGAAGGGTGAAAGAGTGACTGACATCGGCCAGGTAACCGCCCAGTGCCGGCCCAATCGCCTGTCCGATACCGAAAAAGAGCGTGATAAACCCTAGTCCTGCTGGAGCCAGACGTGGACCGACAAAATCACCAGCCGCCGCCGCCATGATGGTAGGAACGCTCCAGGCCGTCAGCCCGAACATGAACGCCGAAAGGTAAAAACCGAACTTGACTTTGACCAGCGCATAAATGATGTAGGAAGCCCCAAGAACCAGATAAGCCAGGGCCGCTCCTCGGCTTCTGCCAAGACGATCTGAGATGCCACCCCAGATGACACCACAAAAGATGCTCAATCCCCCAACGGTTGCCCAGAGTGCCCCTGCCCACGCCTGGGAATACCCCATTTCCTTCACTAAGTAGGCGGCAAAAAAGACCATGTAGATAATGTAGGACAGCCCGTAAAAGAAATAGACCGCGCCGAGATACCAGACTGAGGGTTTTCGGTAGATCATGGACCAGTCCAGGGCCGAGGCCTTGCCTCCCGGTGTAGAAACGGATGCCTCTGCGTCATTCCCCGACACGCCAACTGGCAGCAGGCCCTTTTCCTCCGGGCGACTCCGGACAAATAAAAAAACGATACCGGAAACAACCAGCACGGCACCCCCCAGGATATACCAGGAATAGCGCCATCCATCGGCGCCAAAGGCCTTCAGGATGGGGGGAACCACCAACCCAGAGATCAGCGTTCCCATCCCGATCCCTGCCGAGACAATACCCGTAGCAAACCCCCGTTTCTTCATGGCAAACCACGCAGACCCCAGCGCCATTGCCGGCACATAAGCCGCTCCATTCCCTAGGCCGGTTAAAAGGCGCATGGTAAAGGCAAACCTGAAGGTTTGCGCGAGACCGGTCAACATCATCGTGATACCCATCAGGACCAGGGCAAGGGTAATCACAATGCGAGTCCCGAACCGGGCTGCCAGGAACCCGCCGATGATAGCCATAGACAGGTAACCGATGAAGTTCCCCGTTCCCAGCAACCCGAGCTGAGTATAATCGAATTTGAGGCCATCCTTCATCGCAGGCAGGATGATGGTGTAGGCCATACGCCCGAAACCGTGGGCCGCAATGGTGGTGAGCAACCCCATGAAGATCACCACCCATCCATAATGAAATCCCCCTTTTTTCATCGCCTTCCCTCCTCTTTAAAGTGTTTCCATTTGTTTGCTAACCATCCACAAAGTCAGCATTTTCTATCTTGGAAACAACCTGTTCAAAGGTCCTTCGTTCCTCCTCCGTCAGGAAAGAAAGAAAGCTCTGGTTAACCCGGTGGTACAGGTCTGTCAGGGTTTCACGCAGTTCTTCCGCTCTCGGTGTAAGCCGTACCCTGATGGACCGTCGGTCCTCAGGACAAATCTGGCGTGTAACAAATCCGTCTCTCTCCAATCGGTCAACCAGGCCCGTAAGGGTCGCCTTGTCTAAGACAACCTTCTGCGCCAGGGCGCTGATAGAGATATCTTCCTCCTCGTAAAGGGCCGTCAAAAGAAAAAACTGGGTGGTGGTCAGCCCGTAAGGGGCCACCGCGTCACGGGTCAGCTTGGCCATCTTCCGGGACACCTTACCTACCTGAAAACAGAGACAATCCTTAAAAAGCATGGGCACCTTCTCCATGAGGCCAAAAACAGTTCGCACCCAAAAAGTTTCTATACAAACTAATATTCCTTGCTCATCGACTTGTCAAGGAAAAATCGTCTTTTGTCTATAGTGAGAAACCAACCCCCCCGAGAGCAAGGTGTTTTTGTAGCTGATAGCGGTTTAGGAGACAGGAAAGCACGTCCTCTCAATCTTTCAGCAAGGCCAGGATCCGGCTGGCGGCCTCGTCGCTTAAGGTACCTTTGCGCCTGCCCACGTCCACGTTCAGCCGGGCCAGTTCCCTGTAAGCCGGTGCAAACTCCGGTATCAGGCGGCTAATAGCCTCCAAGTGATGGGCTACAACCTCGGCATCCCCTCGTGCAATTGGTCCGGTCAGGCCCTTGACGGGGCCAAGCTTTCGAATATTGTTCAAGCTCCCCTCGATCAACGGCATGAGGGCTGTGAGCCCCTTTTCGCGATCGATCCCGATGGCCTCATAAAACCGGAGGCTTAGGTCGATGATGGAGACAAAGAAGTTCGAGGCAATTACGGCAGCGGCATGGTAGATAGGTTTGTCCTCTGTTCTGATAGTCATGACCTGCCCGCCGAGCGCCCGTGCCAGGGCCTTTGCCACATCAATCGCCTCAGCGTTTCCCTCCAGGCAGAAATAGGACCCCGCTAACGTCTCGATCGCGACATCCACATCGGCAAAGCTCTGGAGAGGATGCATGGAGCCGATAAAACAACCTTGCGCTTTGGCCGGGGAGAGGATACTCGAAGGCACCGAGCCACTGACATGCAAAACGATCTGCCCTTTTCTGAATCCCCCTCTCTGGGCAATCTCTTTACACACGCCCTGGATGACATCATCCCGTGTCGTGAGCATGATGATATCACCTTTCAGACTTATTTCATGTGCCTTGTCCGTAGCAGGCGGGGATGGGCTCAGGCGCCTCGCCGCTTCACCTGCGGAGGCCAAGGTTCGGCTTGCGATTCCTGCAATATTATAACCAGCCTTCTGTAACAAAACGGCCAGAGCCGTCCCCACCTTTCCCGCACCGACAATGACGATTTTCTGTGTCATTCCTTTCCTCCTTTTTCAGAATGATTCTGGAAGGGATAGAAGGGAAGGGAAATAATCTTCTTGAAGGTATCCCAAACCCTTTTACCCCATTTCTCTGCGTTCACAGAGCGTACCTGCGGGTTTTTAACAGGACCTTTAATCTCAAAATAATATCCAACCAATTTTTTGTCCTTATTGGTGAAGATTCTCCCGATGAGGGGGATCCTGCTGATAAATGTATCAATCAATTTGAAGGGGTAAACCCCAACGAATAGTGACAAGACACCGTTTTTTAGATTCAAGTTTCCCTCTCCCGCCATGTAGAAGGGCCGGCTTTCCAGATAGGCGTC
>JALTEW010000444.1 GCA_027073795.1 bacterium
GTGATTAAGATTTATCGTGACAAGGAGAGGGAAACAAGGCCCATTACGGAGCTGACACGATGGATGACTGTTCCGTGAATAGCCGCGGATTTACGCTCATCGAGCTCCTTCTTGCGGTTGGGATCTCGGCTCTTATGGTAGGGATTGTCATGGGTACATACTTGGGGATCCGCAAGGGGGTCAGTGAAAGCCTGGTACGGCATGAGGCTGAAACGGAGGGGGAATTGATTGTTAGAAGGCTAACCCTGGATCTGGAGTCGGCCTACCTGGGCAACCCTGCCTTCCCGGACCGTTTTTATTTTGAAGGCAAGGCTTCAGGTGTGCGCTGGCAGACGAAACGTTTGTCTTTTGCCAGTGCCGCATTGGGAGAAGGCGGGAAAAAGGCGCCAGGCATTGCGGATATGGGGCGTGTGACCTACCGGCTGGTACCCTCAGAAAAAGAGGAAGACCGGTATACCCTGTATCGCGACCTTTCACCCCTTGGAATCCAGCTTCCCGCTATCAAGGAGGTGGTAAGCGACCGCATTGCCTCTCTTCGGGTTGTTTACGTGGATAGAAACAACCGTTTTTTTAGGCAATGGGATTCCCGGTTGGAACGGTGGCGGGATAAAATCCCCACCCTGATACGGGTTGAACTGACCGTGTGGGACGCACGTGACAGGCGTCACACCTTTCGTGTGGATGTGCATCCCGAGCAGGATTGGATGGATTGATAAAAGGTAAGGACAAGGGATTTTTCCTGATACTTGTCGCAGCTGTGGTGGCAGCGTTGGCAGCCATTCTTGTCCAGTTTGGCGTGGATGCCCAACTGGGAGCTATGACATCAGGTAATTTCAGGGATGAAGTGGTTGCACGTCAGGGGGCACGCTCCGTGCTGGAAGGTATAAAGATTGCCATCATAAAGGAACAATGGCAGGTACCAGATATTGTCCCTCTTATCTCAAAGCAGATGTCAGAGGAAGTCACCTGTAAAGGCTGGGTCGCGGATGAAGAGGGGAAATTGCCCGTCAACCGCCTGATTTACAGCGGCCCGGAGGGAACGGAGATCCTGCGGAGATATTGGGAACAACGTGGGTGTTCCTTGCAATCTCTGAACGCTTTGATAGACTGGGTCGATGCAGATGATATAACGATTCATGGTGGTTCGGAGGTTACATTTTACGGGAATCTTGGGGCGATGCCGATAAATCGCCCTTTACAGTCTATTTATGGGCTCCCCGCAATTCCCTTCATGAAAAGGGAGATGGAACGGCTCAAAAGATTGAAGGAACCTCCTCTTTACCAGGATTTAACTGTTTGGGGAGCGGGGAAAATTAACCTGTTGACGGCCAGCCGGGATGTATTACTGGCGCTCAGTGATGAGCTGACCCCTGACCTGGTGGACCGTATTCTCACGGAGAGAGCCTTGGGTCATATTCAGACGATGGAAGATTTCAGAAAGGTTGTCCGTGTCCCAGCCGGTGTATTCCGGGTGTTTCAAAGGTGGGGAACCCTGACAAGTACCGCGTTCCGCGCGCGGATTGAGGCTTCCTACCGGAAGGTAAGGATTGTGTTAAAAGCGGTCCTGTGGCACCAGGGGTTCAGGGTAAAGGTCCTTTATTTCAGGGAGGGATTATGGCTGCCCGCGTGATGGGAATCTATACGTCACGGGAGGGGGTTGCTATCGCCCTGCTATCAGACCCTAACGGCAGGAAACCTATTTATTCCTCTTGGTACCCCTCTTTTTTACAGCCTGATGGAACCTCTCTTTATCCAGCGGAGGAGATTCATAAGCGTGTTCAGGCACTCGCACCGGATACGATGTGCCTTTTTGATGAAGCGTTTCCCATCGTTCCATTCCCCATGACTCTGCCAAAAATGAAACCTGGCCAGGTTTATCAAGCCCTGAAGATAGAGCTCGAGTCCCACAGTGTGACGGACGTCATGGATCCAGTCGTGGGGTTTTGCCCGGGGCACGATGGAAAGGCAGGGATGAAAAAGTCGGGCGTGGCGGGTTTTGGACTGGCCCTCGAGGATTCAGACCTCCAAGACCTCAAGCAGAAACATCGCCCCCTGGGGGTCATGCCGGATCTGATAACTCTTCCTATTCTTCCCCTTGCTTTTGCACTCATTCATGACGTGGGGGAACCTCATGCCCTGTTGTATCTGCTGGATGGGTCCCTTGTCATGATGGCTGGAATACGCGCAAGAAAAATTGAAGCACTCGAGGTTTTCTATGGGGGAGAAGCAGCCCTGTCTGGACGTCTAAACGAAGTGCTTTCCGAAAATACTGAGGAAAAGATTTACGGGTTTGAAGCGGTGGGCAACCCTGGCGGGGGATCCACCCCACCGGTTCATTTTGCGGAAGCGGCGGCGCCTGCTGACGGGAGACAGGATGCTGGTCTATTGGTTCGGGATAGACATCCCATCTCCCGTGTAACCCTGGCGGTTTTGTTGGCGCGCCTTCCCTTTTTTCTTGGCTCTCTTGAGTATGGGGGCGTCCACGCGATCGAGACACCCCATACCGAGGGGAAAATAAGCCGAAGAGGCCTGGGACTTGCTCTGGGCTTGCTGGCCCTTTTACTGTTAGGCATTGGAGCGGCCTTCGGGATGATGGTGGCTGTAGATGGTAAGATCTACAAAGAGCAGAAGGCAGCGATTCGTAGCGCCATAAAATCGGTTTTGCCCAACGCCCCCCCTGTTGCAGCAACTGCCTTGATCGAGTCCAAGATAAAGAAAGCCCAGCGTCTCCGGACGCACCTTGCACCCATGTTGGCGCCTTCAACATTGGCCTTGCCGATGAAAGGCCTCCCCGCCCTTGATAAAATCAAGGGGATTAGAATCGTTGAAATTTCTTCCACGCCAGATAGCCTGAGAGTAACCTTCACATCTTCCCGGTCCATCGATGTAAAAAAACTGAAGGCTGGTTTTAAAAAATCAGGGGTGGGAGAGGTTAAATTAATCCCCTCGCGTAATAAATTGTCCCGTAAGTCCGGCGGTGGGTGGCTTTACACCGTTACCGTGGAAAGATCGGATCACCGTAAAGAGATATCCCATGCTGAGTGATCGGGAAAGACGATGGGTGTGGGGCGGGGGCATCCTGATCCTCTGCCTTCTTTATCTCTGGCTGGTCCTGTTTCCCCTTATCGGATTTCACAAAAAAATGAGCCGACGCATAGACCAGTCGTGGCGTATGATGCGGAAACTGGAGGCCGAAATAAAACGATACGCGCAAGTGGCGTTGCCTGTCCGCAATCTTGTCCGGCGAACCAGCCTGACCGATCAGAAGGCAACGGCAAAGGAGCAGCTTCGTCTCCTGATCGGGCAGGTACTGGGACAGCAGGAAGGTGTCTCACTCAACTTTGAAACGGTCTGGGAGAGAAATAAGGTTGGCCTTCGTCGCTGTTTGCTGAAAGGGAAAGCCTCCCCCGACCAGGTCATAAAGCTAATTCAACGGGTTGATCACCACTATCACCCCATGCGGGTGGGGTCCTGGCATCTGAAGCATGTTCGTGGAGGCACAGGAGATCTGAGCATGGAAATCTACTACCTGGAGGCGACTGAAAGGTGATGAAAGGATGGAAAGCATGGGTCAGGATTCCCGGAATCTCCATCATTGTATTTCTCTTGGTCTTCTCTCTGGGGACTACCTGCTTTTTTCCCGTAAAAACGGTCCGGCTGTGGTTTAATTCCCTGGACATGCCAGGGAGGATTTTTGTTTCATCAGTCGATTTCGATCCCTTACTAAGGTTAAGTTTACAGGGCATTACATGGAGACCGGGTAAAAATCCAGTTGTGGATTCTGTGGTGCTTAAAAAGATTGTTTTGCGTCCATTTTGGAGGGAGGTTTTTAAGGGGCACAAAACCCTTTTTGTGTCCACCCACCTTGCAAGGTCCCCAGTTTCAGGAACCTTACGGTTTGAAAAAGGCACCATACAGATGTCTGTCACCACCTTGAAGGACCTCAATTTTCCCGTACCCTTCCGTTTTCACAAGGGGATTTCCCTGAATGGGACGTGTTCACTAAAGGTGGATCTTTCCATCGATACGACGAAAGAACGGGGAAACGTTTTGGGTAGCGCCCTTTTAGAGGCAAAAAAGCTCAGCTTTCGCTGGTCAGATAGCCCTCTCGGTTTCTTAAACCTATCCTTCAGCTCCGGTGTTATCAGGGGTTCCATTGATCGTTCCGTGTTTGATATCCGCAAAATCGCCTTTAAGGGGAGCGACATGAACGTTGAGGGAAATGCGACAATGTGGATAGACCCCCTGACGGGGGAAGCGCGTTTAAAAGGGGTCCTCTTTTTTCAGCCTCGTATGAGCCTGGCAAACACAAACCCGAAACTTGATGCCGCAATCAGGTTTTTGCCCAAGGAGTCACGGGGGTATAAACTGACGTTTTGAAGCCATTTTAACGACGTCGGAAAGTCCAAAGGCTAAGAACGGAAGATTACCCGTAAAGCGTAAAGTTGGGGGATTTAAGATTCGCACCTTACGCCTTGCACCTCACGTTAAACAATTGACCGCCTTAACACACCTCCTAAAGAGTTTTTACAATCACACCTTGACAGGTGTGACAAAGTCGTTTAATTGTCTAAGGCTAAAAAGGGGAGAAGCGAAAAATGAAAAAGGGGTTCTTGAAAAGCGCTGAGGGAAACAGAAAGTATCACGTCGAGGACGTGGAAACACCAAATCTCTACCGGAAGGTTTTTCCTTATACAGAGATATGTAAAACCCTCTTTGACTACAACATTGAGGTCCCCAATCCTCCTGACGAAATCTTTATCACAGATACGACGTTTCGGGACGGGCAGCAGTCACGAGCGCCCTACCGCGTGGATCAGATTCTCAACCTCTTTGATATGCTCTACCGGCTTGGCGGAGCGACAGGCGTGATTCGCCAATGTGAGTTTTTTGTTTACAGTGATAAGGATAAAGAGGTTGTGCGGAGGTGCCAGGAGCGGGGCTATCGCTATCCGGAGATCACGGGATGGATACGCGCCAACGAAAAGGACTTTGATATTGTCAAAGAAATGGGTGTAAGGGAAACAGGAATTCTAACCTCCGTTTCTGATTATCATATTTTTATGAAATTGAAAAAAAACCGCAAAAAGGCAATGGAAGACTATTTGAAGATTGTGGAAAAGGCCCTGGAAGAAGGTATCCGCCCCCGATGCCACTTTGAGGACTTCACACGGGCGGATACCTATGGGTTCTGTGTGCCATTTGCCCAAGAGCTGATGCGCCTGTCGGAAGAAAGCGGCATCCCTATCAAGATACGTCTGGCGGATACCATGGGGTTTGGCGTGCCTTATCCCGGTGCATCGTTGCCCCGATCGGTTCCAAAACTGATACGTGCCATGGTCCATGATGCGGGGGTTCCCTCTGCTCAGTTGGAATGGCACGGCCACAACGATTTCTATAAAGCTGTTATCAATTCAGTTACAGCATGGCTCTATGGATGCGGGGCTGTGAATGGGTCACTTCTTGGTATTGGGGAACGAACAGGTAACACCCCGATCGAGGCCATGATTATCGAATATATCAGCCTCACAGGGAGTGACGCGGGGATCGATACACGGGTGATTACAGAAATCCGGAATTATTTTG
>JALTEW010000445.1 GCA_027073795.1 bacterium
AGTCTATGCAACCCGCTTCCAAATCCAACAACTATCATTACAATAAAAAGTTACAACATTTTGCCAGTGAATTACGGCATAACATGACCAAAGCGGAGGCTTGTTTGTGGAAATATGTTTTAAAGGCTGGGCAATTAAAAGGTTATAAGTTTCGCCGTCAACGACCCGTACTCAATTTCATTGCTGATTTTATGTGCCCCGAACTCATGCTTATTATTGAAGTGGATGGGATTACACATTTGGACGAGGAAGTTGCAAAAAAAGACAAAATCCGCCAAAAAGCGCTTGAGGAGATAGGCTTTTCTGTCCTGCGTTTTAATGACGATGAAGTGCTGAATGATATTCGCAATGTGGAAAGAGTTTTAGAATCTTACGTGGAAGACTATGAACTAAGAAACAAAAGAAAATAACTTCCACCCCCTTCTTCCCGCAAGGCCATCACACCCCCCGCCGGCGGGGGATATAGGGTACACCTTTCGGGGCAAATGGGTTTCATTTTAAAGTAAGAAAGTGAAATAGACAAGAAGATTCCTGCAACAGAAGTGGGTCTCACCGCCTGCGCAAAAGCCGGCCCAAATGGTTACTAATGACAAGTATTGTTCAGCAGGCTGTAATTCAATTACATACATATTTTGCTCCAAGTCTACTTAATGGAAACGAACTTGTCATTTCTTTTTGTGGGCCTAAATTTTTTTTAGGTCTTAGGTCTCGAAATGACAGTTTTGTTTCACTAACCCGACATTATGCTTATCTTTGCAATGAAAGGAGAACTATTATGACAGTTATTATTAAAAAAGGAGCAGGTAAAAAAAAGCTGGATGAGATATTAAAGAAAATAACACACACCAAAAAATTACACGCTCACAGGCATTTAGGAAAGGTAAAATGGGGTGAAGATGCTCTTGAATACCAGAAAAATTTAAGAGATGGATGGGATTAGTATAGTTTCCGATACAAATCCGCTTATATATTTGCTTAATGGTAACCGAGAGGTGGCAAATTATCTTGATGGAAAGCAGGTTTGGATTTCTGTAATCACTGAATTAGAATTGTTTGGAAAAAAAGATTTAAGCACCAATGAAATTAAGGAAATCAACCTTTTGCTGGAAAGTTGTTTTATTGCTGAAATGAACCTGCATATTAAACAGATAACAAAAGATTTGATGCAGAAAGCATCTGTTAAACTTCCTGATGCAATTGTTGCTGCCACTGCTATCTATCTTGATTTTCCTTTGTTGACAGCAGATACCGGATTTGAGAAAGTCCCGGGATTGAATTTGATCTTACTGGAAGTTTAAATCATGTTTCTTTGTTAGGGGTTGTTGCGATATAAATTGACTGAAATATGCGAAGTTATTGGACGAAAGAGCGAGCAGATTCGGGCTATTTATTTCGTTACAACCCCTAAGGGTGTAGGAAACAAATGCTCGTTTATTGGAGAAGTTAACCGTATGCAAGGGAACCCTCTCAATTCTCAATGTCATTAGTAGTGAGGAACGATCGGAACCTGCCCGAATGACCTTGATCAGGAGGGTGGAATGTCCCCCGCTGGCGGGGGTGCAGGGGG
>JALTEW010000446.1 GCA_027073795.1 bacterium
TTTACTATCGTCTTGTGAACCGTCAGGGCGGAAAAGGTCAGGAAAAAGTTTATTACATCGTTTTCAAACGGGCCGGGAAGGTGCTTGAAGAAAAGGTGGGCTATCAATTCAAGGATGACATGACACCCGCCAGGGCGAGCCGAATTCGGGCCATGCGAATCGAGGGAAGGGTGAAATCCCGGAAAGAAAAGCGGGAAGAGGCGGAAAAGGAAAAACAGAAGATTCGTTGGACGGTTGGCCGTCTCTTTCGGGAATACCTGAGCGTAAAAAACATCAAGGGACGCGTTCAGGATGAGAACCGTTTCAAAAACTATCTTCAAGAGCCGTTCGGCAAGAAAATTCCCTCACAGATCGCACCCCTTGACGTTGACCGACTTAGAAAGAGGATGGAAAAGGCCGGCAAAAGCCCTCAAACAATCAAACTCACCCTTGCACTGTTGAGGCGGATCGTTAACTGGGGCGTTGATAGCAGGCTTTGTGAACCTCTAAAATTCAAAATTAAGATGCCGAAGGTGAACAACGAACGAACCGAGGACCTCACGCCGGAACAGCTCCAGGCCCTCTTGAAGGCGATTGAAGAGGACGCCCACCCGGTGGCCGGAAAGGTGATGTTGATGGCCCTTTACACGGGTATGCGGCGCGGTGAAATCTTTCGCCTGAGATGGCAGGATATCGACTTTGAAAAGGGGTTCATCCGCATCCGGAATCCGAAGGGCGGAAAGGATCAGAGCATCCCCTTGAATGATGGGGCAAGAAGCATCTTGGAGAGCATTTATCGGGGAAGGAATGAATATGTTTTCCCGGGCCGGGACGGGGGACCTCGGACCGATATTCACCACCAAGTGAATCGGATACGGGACCGGGCGGGCTTGCCAAAGGATTTCCGGGCCATGCACGGTCTCAGGCATGTTTGCGCCTCTATGTTGGCATCGAGTGGCCAGGTGGACCTTTACACCCTGCAAAAGCTCTTGACCCACAAATCCCCCCAGATGACGCAGCGATACGCCCATTTAAGGGATGAGGCATTGAAAGAGGCCAGCGAACTGGCAGGAAGGCTTGTCAAGGGATCCCTGGCCCGCTCAAACGTAATATCCTTACGGCGGGGGTGAGATGAAGGTCCGGGACGTTATCAAGATGATTGAGAAAAACGGATGGACCCTTGCCAGGCAGCGAGGGAGCCACCGGCAATATAAACACCCCGTCAAGAAGGGGCTCGTGACCATCGCGGGACACCCGGGAGATGACCTCGGGAGGGACACCCTGAAAAGTATTATGAGACAGGCGAAAATCAAAGGAGGTGAGAAAAAGTGAAATATACCATCATCATCGAGAGGGCGGAAAATAATTTCTCCGCATACAGCCCCGACGTGCCGGGATGCGTGGCAACGGGGAAAACGGAAGAGGAAGTCATGGAGCGCATGAAAGAGGCCCTTGAATTTCATCTTGAAGGGCTTAGGGAGATTGACATGGAGATCCCCCGACACCGGGCCACGGTGCGGGAAATCGAGGTTAGGATCTGAAAAAGAGAGGGAGGGAAAAGGTTGTATTCGGTGAAAAGATATAAACGGCGGACGTGGGCGATTTATGACCAAGGCGGGGAACTTATCTGTGTCACGGTCTACAAGAAAGGCGCCCAGGAGGTGAAGCGCCGCCTTGAAAATCTCACGGACGCGAAAAGATAGGAATCAGGGAAAGGAAAAGGGAGAATTTATCGTGAAAGCAATTCTTAAAAATCTGCTCACGGGATAGGAAATCAAGGTTCACCCCTCAACAGAACATCCCGATTCAAGTTACGGCCAGGCGGTATGGGTGGATGATGAAGGGAACTCTTACGGAATATGCAGCATGGGAGCCCCGTTGGGGTTTGAACTGATTCAAGATTGATAAACAACACCTTCCGGGGATAGGGTCGCGCGCCCCGACAAGGCGGCTTTCCTGGGCCGCTTTCCCCGGACACCTCCCAGGGCCATGACAGGAGATGGCAAAATGAATCCAGAAAAATTTGAAAAGCTTATTCAGAGCGATGATCAGTTTGTCGCTTGGATGAGAAACCAGCTTGCAACCCTCCGTGACCTATCTTCTCAATATAATGAGGCAAAGGCCCTTTACCGCCGGGAGAGGGACAGGGAGCGAAAAAGGCAGGCCCGCCGCCGTAAGAGCGCGAAAACGTCCCCAAGCCACCACGTGGGAAACCCTTCCGCAGAAAAAAAAGGGTTCGTTATCCTAAGAGAGGAAATGGAGGAAACCCCTGAATACAAAAACCTTTCTTCATACGGGAAAAACATCGTCAAGAAGGCTCGGGAACGGTTTTCCTGTCAAATAGAAACCATTCTATCCTTGAAAGAGATCATCGAGGAAGAAGATCTGAAACGATGTCTGGAAGAGACACAAAAACAAGCCCTTTTGAAATTGGATCAAACAAGAATGCAAAAGAAAACACGGGAGATAATCGAGAGAACATATGAAGAAATTATGGAGCAAGCGAGATTCAATCTTTCTATAAAATCCCTTCTACATCCTTTTCCCCGCTTTTGGGTGCAAGAGGAACCAGATGAGGAGCCCCAGGCCATCAAAAAAAATTTCGATGTCATCATCCAGGAAATGCACACGGCGCTGAAAGAGCATCTACAAGAAAGGGATCGAGATATTTTTGATCTAATCGCGGATCATCTTAATCACAACGGCATCAAAAAACCTTGGGGAAACAATCCGGGACCCTTCACATGGCGCAGCATTCACCATATTGTCAAGGATAAGCCCAAAAAACCTATATAAAACCCCTTGGAAGAAAAATAAACGCCTCAGAACGCAAATATGGGCGCCGTATAAAAACACGTAACCTATTGATATTTAATGATAAATATCATTTCAAGAAATCCCCGCGTTCAGCCATTTTTGAACGTCCTTTCCCGCTTCAAACATCTCTCCCACGTCCTTGAGCGGGGGCGGCGTGGGCCATATCTTGACGTTGGGATACGTCTCAAGCCACCACCGCGCCGCCTTGATTCCCGCCTTGTCATAATCGGGAATGAGAACCACCGACCGGGCGGCCAGTAAAACGGCATGGAGCGCCGCGTCCGGCCGGGTCCCGGGGGACCCAACCCCACCACCAATAAGCCTCGATTCCGAAGATCCGGAAGAGACCACAAACCGAGCGCGTCCAACTCGCTTTCCACCACGATGACCGTGTTAAACTGCCAGCCCTCGAAATCCAGGCAATCCGACAGCAAGTCAGAGGGGGGCAAAAACGCTCCCACCGCCACGGAGCCCGCGACCGCCCAATATTTCGGGTCACCTTCTTTTTTGCGGATCCGGACCCGCACAAGCAGCCCATCACGCCAGGCGGGAATAAGGGATCAGCGTTCAGAGATTAGATCAAATTTCGATCGGGGATACGTCTCAATAAAAAAATCCGAGGGGAGAAATGCGCCGAAAAACGCTAAAATCGGCCACGAGGGTTGGGAATAGGGTTGGAATTTAGAAATTAGGCAAAAAACAAGGGGCCAGAAATCTTTCTAACCCCTTGATATTACAATGGAGGGCGATGCGGGAATCGAACCCGCGACCTTTGGTTCCGGAGACCAACGCTCTATCCGCTGAGCTAATCGCCCCTTAGCTGAAACAGCTTTTACCATGGGGGCATGTTCAGGTCAAGATACGCTTGGCGAAACCTGAGGATACAGTTTTGCAGGCATTCCTATTGACAGAGGTAGTAAATCGGATAAAATGTATCTTGCAGTTGGAGATATGTTTACTTTTAACATCTTGACAAAAGGAGGAATCTTTTATGAAAAAATTGAAACTAACGGTGTTAATATTGACAGTAGGTTTTTTTGTCGCTGGTTCCATGATTGGCGCCGCTACTGTGAGGGCGGGGAAGGCTCCTATAAAAATCGGGATGATTGCTGACAAGACAGGGGTATTGGCGGCGTATGGATACTCCCACGAAAAGGTGCTGAGGGCAGCTGTTGCCAAGATCAACAAGGATGGTGGTATTGCGGGACACCCCGTCAAGTTGTTTGTAGAAGATACGGAAAGTAAAGCCTCTATTGCAACCCTTAAGTTCAGGAAACTCGTTGATACCTATGGGGTGGATTTTATCATTGATTCCAACAGCTCCGGGATTGCCATTGCCTGCTGCCCCATTGCTAAGGAGCTGAAAACCCCTTATTTTCCCTGTGCTGGGGCTACGGAGATCTCTACAACCAAGGGTAACCGGTATGTATTCCAAAGCCCCACGTGTGTTCGGGAGGAATGCAAGGGAGCAGCCAAGTTTGCGGTGAAGCATATCGGCAAGAAGTGGGTGACTGTCGTTGTGAACTATTCCTGGGGAATTTCCAACGAGAAGGAATTCAAGAAGTATGTTGCAAAGAACGGTGGTAAGGTATTAAAGTCCATCCGTGTTCCCCTGAAGACGAGTGATTTTCTTCCCTACCTGAAGGGAAAGATCCCGAAAGAGGCCGAAGCGGTCTTTTTCGCAAATTTTGGGTCCGACTTCCTTTCCTTTATTCGTGACCTTTATGCTGTTCGTCCTGATATCAAGAAGCTGGGTGCCGTTTATGTGTTGTCCGGCCATGACCCAAAGAAACTGGGAAAACCGGCGGAGGGACTCTACTGTATTACCCCCTATCCTACGACCCTTCGGGGGCATGATACCAAGGCCAACCGGACCTATCGGAAGCTTATCGGGGTCGATGAAAATGGTGTGGAAATTGGAACAGGAAAGCGTTTTGTCCTTGCGTATGACTGGGCCGTCTGGGAGCCCCTCTTTGCTCTGAAGGCGGCGATTGAGGAAAGTGGCTGGAAAGGCCGGAAAGATACACCCAAGGTGATTAAGACCCTTGAAGGAATGCGTTGCAAGGAAAGCATAGGGTTTCCTCAAGGGAGCATGACAATTCGGGCGAAGGATCACTTGACCATCACGGGATTGTATGTGGAGCAAGTTGTTAACGGTGCCCTGAAGGTCGTAGCAAGGATACCCGCAAAGGATGCGGCATTTACACCCGAAGTGGATCGGACAAAGGAACCCTTCTAAAGGGTTCTCGAGGGCAGGGAGAGATTTATCTTCTTGCCCTCTTTTTCTCGCGGGTGAGGAAATTTTCCAAAAGAGGGATTAGCGGGGAGGGCTCGATTGCCTGAGTGGTTATCTACCCTATTATTTCTCTGTATTAATGGCCTGATCTGGGGCATGATCATCGCCCTGATTTCTCTTGGGCTTTCCCTTATCTTTGGGGTGATGGGGATTGTCAATATGGCTCATGGCGATTTTTACATGGCGGGGGCCGTGATCGCCTTTGCCCTTTTTTCCCATTTTGGAAATTTCTGGATTTCGCTCATTGTCGTTCCGTTCGTGATTGCTGCCCTCGCAGTGCCGACGGAGCGCTTTATCTTGCGTCCCTTTGAGGGTAACCCGTCTCTCACGATGATTGCCACGATTGGGCTTTCCTTTATCATTCAGCAGGTGGCCTTGGAAACATACGGTGGAATTCCCAAAAGGATAGCTGCTCCCATTGCTGCGGGATTTAACCTGTTAGGGGTGAATTACCCTGTTTACCGCCTTGTCATCGCCATGCTTTC
>JALTEW010000447.1 GCA_027073795.1 bacterium
AAGTAAGAAAGGTATTTTTATTATGGTAGATAATACCCTTCCAAAGCTCTTAAGAAATTCTGCAAAAAAGTTTAAAAATAAAATCGCTCTCAGAGAGAAGGATTTGGGTATTTGGCAGAATATTACGTGGCGGGAGTATTATGAAAGGTCTAAATATTTTGGGCTTGGTATGCTTCGTCTCGGATTCCAAAAGGGAGATAAGGTTTCAATCCTATCTGAAAACAATCCTGAATGGCTTTATGGGGATCTTGGGGTGCAAGCTATTAGGGGAATTGTTGTAGGAATATATCCGACGAATGTTGCCTCTCAAGTAGAGTATATTATAAGTCACTCTCAATCAAAATTTGTGATTGTTGGAGATCAGGAGCAAACGGATAAGGTCCTTGAAGTTAAGGATAGTCTACCCGATTTAAAAAAGATTATAGTCATTGATATGAAAGGACTGAGAAAATATCGGACATCTCTTATTATAAGCTTTGACGAAGTAATTCGGTTGGGAAATGAGCTTGACAACCAGAAACCGAGTCTGTTTGAGAGACTTGTTGATGAGACAGATCCAGACGATGTTGCACTCATGGTCTATACTTCAGGAACGACAGGAAAGCCAAAAGGAGCAATGATTTCCCATAGAAATGCTATCGCAAGTGCCAAAAACTTTCTTGCTGCCACTCCATTGAAAGAAAACGACTCAATTGTGTCATATCTACCTCTGTGCCATGTAGCCGAAAGGAGTTTTTCGGTTTTTTACCCTCTGGTCGTTGGAGGTATCACAGTCAATTTTGCGGAAAGCATCAACACTGTTCAAGAGAACATTAGAGAGATTGCGCCAACAGTGTTTTTTGCAGTTCCCAGAATCTGGGAAAAAATGCAATCTTCTCACATTATGAGGATGCGGGATGCAACCTGGTTTAAAAGGGTAGTTGATCATTGGTGTTTAAAAAAAGAGAGATATATTTGGGAAAAGGAGGTGAAAAAGGAAAAGATTGGTTTATTTTTGCGTTTTCTGAAGCTTTTTTGCTATATTGTTCATGCCTATCCCATACAGAAGCATTTCGGATTAAACAGGGTTATTTATGCATATGCGGGTGGGGCACCAACGCCCCCGGAGGTGTTCATTTTCTTTTGGTCATTGGGTATTCCCATTCGTAACCTATATGGATCAACAGAGTGCACAGGGATTTGCAGTGTCCATCAGGGTAATGATATTATGCTTGGGACCACGGGTCCTCTTGCTCCAGGAGTGGAACTAAAGATGGCCCCAGACGGAGAGCTTATTTTCAGAACAGAAGGTGTTTTCCAAGGATATTACAGAGACCCGGAGGCCACTTCCAAAGCTATTAAAAATGGATGGTATTACTCAGGAGATGTAGGTGAGCTGACAGTTGATGGCCATTTAAAGATCACTGATAGAAAGAAGGATATTATTATTACTTCAGGTGGGAAGAATATTTCTCCTCAGGAGATAGAAAATGAATTTAAAGCAAGTCCTTATATTAAAGATGCAGTGGTTATTGGGGATGGAAGGAAATACCTCACAGCCCTTATTTTGATTGAGTATGATAATGT
>JALTEW010000448.1 GCA_027073795.1 bacterium
TATCGATGCGGGAGCAACCCTTGTAACGCCGGGTTGTGGACCCTGTGTGGGCGTGCACGCAGGAGTCCTCGGGGATGGAGAGCGCTGCCTTTCGACACAGAATCGAAACTTCAAGGGGCGGATGGGGAACCCGGAGGGTGAGATATACCTTGCTTCCCCCCTGACGGCCGCAGCAACAGCCATCGAGGGGAAAATCGCGGATCCAAGGGCCTATTTGTAGGGGTTGACATGAAATTTGAAGGAAAGGCATGGGTATTTGGGGATGGGATCAGTACAGATCACATTACGCCTGGACGGTATTTTCACCTCCGTTCCAATCTGGAGGAACTGGCGAAGCATGTCCTGGAAGACGCACGTGAGGACTTTGCAAAAAAGGTACGTCCCGGCGATATTGTGGTAGGGGGAAGGAATTTCGGACAAGGGTCCAGTCGGGAACACGCCCCTACGGTTATCAAACTGGCCGGTGTTCAGGCAGTCGTCGCGAAGTCCTTTGCGAGAATATTTTTTCGAAATTGTATCAATATCGGCCTTCCCGTGATTATGTGCGATACGTCGGATATTCAGGAGGGGGATACCCTCTCCATCGATTTGCGAAAAGGTATCCTTGAAGACAAGACGCAGGGTATAAAATTGATGTTTCCCCCGCTGCCGGACGTCATGACCCGTATCCTGAAAGATGGTGGGTTGGTGGATCATGTGCGTAAGCATGGGGGGTTCAACCTCAAAGGCTGATCTTTTGTTGCATTGACAAGTTGCAAAAGTAGCGTAAAGGAAACAATGTGAAGGGTTCTTACATTACAAAATCTGAAAGCGGTATGTTGATCATCCCAGATGATCCAGTCATTCCCTACATCGAAGGAGATGGCGTCGGCAGGGATATCTGGCCAGCATCAAGGATGGTTTTCGATGAGGCCGTGCAGGCGGCATATGGAAAAAAAAGAAAAATTGTATGGAAGGAAATTCTGGCTGGAGAAAAGGCGACCCTGAAAACAGGAACACCCCTTCCGGATGAAACACTTGAAACGATCGCACACTGTCACATCGCCATCAAGGGACCTCTGACGACGCCGGTTGGCACGGGGTTTCGCAGCCTGAATGTAACCCTTCGCAAGCATTTTGACCTCTACACGTGTATCCGTCCCGTTCGATATTTTGAGGGCGTGGTCTCTCCCGTGAAGAACCCGGAAAAACTTGACGTGGTGATCTTTCGTGAAAACGTGGAGGACGTCTATGCCGGTTTGGAATGGCCCCAAGGTTCAAAAGAAGCCCGTCACCTTATCGGTGTTCTGAAAGAGAGTTTTGCATGGCAGATCCCGGTAGACGCGGGGATAGGCATCAAATTCATCAGCGAAGGGAACACCAGGCGATTCGTTAGAAGGGCCTTTGATTATACCCTAAGCCATGGCAGGAAGAGCGTCACGTTTGTGCATAAGGGAAACATCATGAAGTACACGGAAGGTGCCTTCCGCGAGTGGGCCTATCAGGTGGCAAAGGAGGATTACGGGAAGGTTATTGTCATGGAAAACGACCTCCAGGGGAACGCCCCGCCTGAGGATAAGATCGTGGTGAAAGACCGGATTGCCGATGCCATGTTTCAGATGATCCTGCTTCGCCCCGATGAATTTGACGTCCTGGTCCTGCCGAACCTTAACGGTGACTATCTTTCCGATGCCTGTGCCGCTCAGGTGGGAGGGATTGGGATGGCGCCCGGTGCCAACATCGGGGATGAGGTTGCCATCTTCGAGGCGACCCATGGGAGTGCCCCCAAATACGCGGGGTTGGACAAGGTTAACCCGTCGTCACTCATTCTCTCTGGAGCTATGATGTTTGATTTCATGGGATGGAAGGAGGCGGCCACCCTCATCGAGAAAGGGGTGGAAACAGCCATCAAAAGGGGTAGGATAACCTATGACCTGGCACGCTTCCGGCCTGATTCAACGGAGGTTTCATGCAGTGCGTTTGCGAGAGAAGTGGTGAAAAATCTCTGACTTCTTCGCAATTTACGGAATATGCTCCATCAACTTCAATATAACATTAGGAGCGATTCTTTGAGGGCTGAATTGAGCCCTCTATAGTATCCCATTGACATGTGACATCGTTTCACTGCCTTTCGCCGGCCTTCTTCCAATCCTTGACAAACTGGGGGGGTTATTTTAGTTTCAGATATATGAAAAACAGCCTGATATTGGCTTCCGCATCGAAACGCAGGCAGGAACTCCTTGCAAGAGTCGGCATACCCTTCAAGGTGGTAGCGGTCGATAGCGAGGAGATTTGGCCTGGTGGGCAGTCGATAGAAGAGGCGGTAGCAACACTGGCGCGCGAAAAGGTTGAATTGGTGGAGGCACAGTATCCTGATGCTTGGATTCTCGCAGCGGATACAGTGGTTGCCCTTGGCGAAAGCATCCTTCAGAAACCTGGGAGCCAACAGAATGCCATTCGCATGCTTCAGCGGCTGAGCGGGCGGTCACACGAGGTCTTTACGGGCTATTGCCTTCGAAATCGGGCCCTTGGCCGGACGTTGACAGGTGCCGAGCGAACCATTGTGGTGATGAGGAGCCTCAGCCTCAACGAGATTGAGGGATATGTAAGGACCGGCGAACCGATGGATAAAGCAGGGGCATACGGAATCCAGGGAGTAGGCGCCATGTTTATATCCCGAATTTACGGGTCATACACGAATGTCGTGGGGTTGCCTCTTGCGGAGGTTGTGGACTTAATGATGCGTGAAGGCATCGTTTTACCCTTGGGGGGGCAGTGATGAATTCTATTGCTGATCGCTTGCATGAGATTCGTCTCCGAATCGAAAGGGCAGCTGAAAAGGCGGGGCGAAATCCGAAAACGATCCGTCTCATTGCTGTTTCGAAGACAAAACCGGTTTCCCTGATACGGGAGGCCGTGGCGGCGGGTGTCACAGATTTTGGTGAAAACTATATTCAGGAGGCGCGCGAAAAGATTCCCCAGGTTGCTGGCAAAGTGCGCTGGCATTTCATCGGACACCTCCAGAAGAACAAGGCAAAATATGCGGCGGCCCTGTTCGAATGGGTTCATACCATCGATCGTATCGAGATCGCCGATGCCCTTGACCGAAGAGCAGGCATGGAGGGGCACCAGTTGAAGGCGCTGATCGAGGTCAATGTGGGGAAAGAGGCAACCAAATCGGGCGTTGAGGAAAAGGAGCTTATCCCCCTGGTAGAACATGTCTCTGGCCTGCCAAACCTTTCTTTGAAGGGCCTGATGGTTATTCCCCCGATAACCACGGATCCCCATGAAGCGCGGGAATATTTCATAAAGACGCGGCGTTTGGCGGAGCAGGTAGATGCCTTGCACATCACAGGGGTATCCATGGAAGAGCTATCTATGGGTATGACCTCGGATTTCGAGGTTGCCATCGAGGAAGGCGCCACGATGGTTCGCATTGGAACGGCTATTTTCGGACCAAGGGAGATGCCATGACCAATGATAAATTGTGGCAGGGAAGGTTTTCTTCCCCCATGAATCAGACCCTGGAAACCTTTTCTGAGTCTCTTTCCTTTGATTGGCAGCTTTATTCCGATGATATCGCCCAAAGCCTCGCCCACTGCGAAATGCTGGTCAAACAAGGGATTATCTCTGAAGATACCGGCCATGAAATTACAAGAGCCCTTCGGGAAATCAAAGAGGAACTCGATTCCGGGGCGCTGAAACTCGATCCCAAGTGGGAGGATATCCACATGGCCATCGAGGCCCGCCTGATCGAAAAGGTGGGCGCTTCAGGTGGAGCGCTTCATACGGCGCGCAGCCGGAATGACCAGGTGGCAACCGATTTACGCCTTTACGTCAGACGGGGCATTGGAGAAATTCGGGGGCTTTTGAAAGACCTCATGGCGGCCTTTATTGATCAAGCCCGGCGACATATTGATCTGATTCTTCCCGGTCTGACCCACCTGCAACACGCCCAGGCAGTCCGTTTTTCCCATCATCTCATGGCGTACGTGGAGATGTTTCATCGTGATGACGAAAGGCTGCGAGATGCCCTGAAACGGGTGAATGTGTGCCCCCTGGGCAGTGGCGCCTTGTCTGGAACCACCTTTCCCATCGACCGTGAATTTGTGGCCCGGAAGCTTGGATTTGACGACGTAACGAGAAACAGCATGGACGCTGTGTCTGACAGGGATTTCGTTGTGGAGGTCTTGGCGGCGTTTTCGCTCATTATGGTGCATCTTTCCCGGTTTGCTGAGGATATGATTATATGGAACAGCCTGTACGCCCGGTTGATAGAATTGCCGGACGCCCTGACCACAGGAAGCAGTATGATGCCACAGAAAAAAAATCCTGATGGCGCTGAATTGACACGGGGGAAGGCGGGAAGAGTGTTTGGCCACCTGATAGCCTTGCTGACGGTTCTCAAGGGCCTCCCTATGACCTACAATCGCGACCTCCAAGAGGATAAAGAACCCCTCTTTGACGCGATAAATACCGTGGGGGGCTGTTTACGGATGATGACGCTTCTGATAAAAGGGATGAAACCCCTTGGGGAGCGAATGGAAGAAGCCACACGCCTTGGATATCTTCAGGCGACCGATGTGGCAGATTACCTGGTCCGCAAGGGTGTGCCGTTTCGCTCGGCACACGAGGTGGCGGGAAAGGTTGTATCATACGCCATCAAAAACGGGAAGGAGTTGTCTGACCTTGAGATTGAGGAATTAAAGCGGTTTAATGCCAGTTTTGAGGAGGATGTGTTTAAGGTACTTATCGTGGAAAGAGGGGTAGATCAACGTAGAGGAACAGGCATGACAGGGCGTGAGGCGGTTTTGTCCCATATCGCCTACGCGGAGGCGAATTACCTGAAGGAATACAAGGAGGTTTAAATGAGTGCGTGGATGAGCAGGGGGAGGGCTAACTGGGCGTTTTTGGGGATTCTGGCGCTAATGATGGTTCTGTGGGGATGTGGAAGAAAGGGAAGGCCTATCCCGAAAGATGTCAGGGTCCCGAGGGCTGTCACGGATTTTCAGATAAAAAAGGCGGCCGGAGCCATACAGCTCAGTTGGGAAGAACCTGAGAAGGATCTACGTGGAGATAAACTGAAGAACCTTGCTGGTTACAAGGTGTTGCGAAAACGGGTCAAGCCTGGAAGCAATGAATGTATCGACTGCCCAGCTGGTTTTTCTGTTACAGCCGTTCTCGATCGGGATCACCCGGTAAATTTCAAGGAAGCAGATGGCGCCATCCTGTGGAGAGACAAGGACGTTCAAAAACCCGGCATCTATGTTTATCGGATTGTTCCGTTTAACAGCAATGGCTATAATGGGGCCATATCAACCTACGTATCAGTAAAAATACCCTGATATGAATGAGTTTAATTACAGAAACGGTCAACTTTATGCGGAGGATTGCGCGGTTACCGACATCGTTGCCGAGGTAGGAACCCCTGTCTACATTTACAGCCAAAAAACCCTCGAGCGCCACTACCGGGTTTTCAATCAGGCCCTACAGGGGATGGAACACTTGATCTGCTTTTCGGTGAAGTCAAACTCCAATATTGCAATCCTGCGCCTCTTTGCCGGCCTTGGGGGGGGAGCAGATATCGTATCG
>JALTEW010000449.1 GCA_027073795.1 bacterium
CTTTAATGTTATCCACGAAGCGCAAGTGATCCAAAAAATGGGTTTAAAGCCACTTGGGTGTATAAGAGATTGGGTCTCCACCGTCTCTCTGTAATTGTTTTGGTGGCAACGAAGCAGTGTCGCTACCAGGCATAGGGGTCGGTGACCATGTCGCTGGGTTCCCACCGACGAACGAGGATCTACCAGTCATTGGGGTCGGCGACCATGTTGCGGGATTACTACCGATCAACGAGGATTTACCAACCACGCTGTTATAAGGCTCCATGATATGGCTAGCGCTTACTTGCGGACTCCCTTGTAGAACGCTTCGCGCCACGCTATCAAGAGCGTGCTCCTTTATCTGTACGTAGTGATTGCTTTTATGGAACGCCAAAAAATGTGTTTATAGCTCATATAGAGTCGCTAATTGTGCTAGAAGCGACTTCATTTCTCTTATGCTTTCTTCGGCCCGCCCAAAGGCACCAATTTGATACGACAAGCAAACATTTCTGAACTCGCAGAGTGACGCGTTCTTAATCCTCCTCATTTTTGATTTGCTAAGGTACATCCGATTGGATTCCTTATCATTGGTTAGATCACAGTTGGTAGCTATGTCGCAGTAGGCACAGTAAGTATTAAAACGCTCTTGTATACTATCAACAATCTCGCGCGCACGCACAACAAGATCGTCCCTATGATCAACCTCCCGGGACCTTTTGAAAATAGAAGACAGAAGTCGCAAAAATGGGTAAACCTTGATACAGGTATAAAGGCACCTCCTTCAACAATAGCGTTGTACATGGCGGGGTCTTGTTTCTGGTGGTTGCTATGGATCTTTTGCGGCTCTCTGTCAGTAACTAGGTGAAGTGAAAAATCGGTAGGGTGTGCGTTGTGCACAGCATAGTCGACAGAGTCGACCCTCTGATTAGCCATCAAGTCTCTGTTGACCTTGTCTCTGTTGGCGTTGCGCAGCGTTTGTTCGGCAATGATGCTTCTCTTAATGGACTGCTCGTTTAAGTTGGACCCAATACCGAACACGGCCCCAAGCAGTCTTTTCCTGCGCGGCAAATCTGCAGGATCAGACAGCCTGTGGTCGATCGTCTTTCTTATTTCGCGGACGCGCTCGCGCCTTGTTTTCGAGATCGAGGCGAGCGAGTTTCTAAGCCGTGTGTGGTCTCTTGACTTGACAATATCGCGCGCGACACGCACGAAGGTGTTATGCAGTCTGGAGTGATCTGGGACGGTATTGCGAGACGCCGCGTTAGAGGCTATAGCGTTTAGGAGCCGTGAATGGTCGCCGCGCCCGGCGTGTCCGATGATCTTGTTTCTGGCAGGTGGCGCGATCCCTGACAGCGGGCTAGGGTTGTCAATAGTCGGCCTGACATATATGGAAGAAGGGTCACCATGTAAAATCCTTGACAAAAAATGAGTGTATGGGATGTACGTTATGTCTGAGATAAGCCCAAAAAGGGCGTTTCGAAGGGTTCTAGACGAGGACCTGAACCACTCACGAGGGTGTCTTTTTGCGGATATGATCACCTCGGTAGGCAAAAGCACATGAAGGGCGTTGTCAACATACAGATGG
>JALTEW010000450.1 GCA_027073795.1 bacterium
CAACGAGTGGGATCTCATCAGAACGCCCCGCTCCCGGATATGAAAGAGTCGGGATCGAGGCTACAGGATCCATTTCTGTGGAGCGAATGGAGGAAGAGGTTTTGATTTCACCCTTCGGGTCTGCCGAGCCAAACTGCTTTACAGCAGCCAGATACGCCTCTTTTGCAGCGGCTTCCCCGTGGGTAAGGCGGGTTGCCTCAAACGCCAGAATTTCCTTGGCCCGGTTCAGAGCCCTGTCTCTTAGTTTCCCTAAACGCCTTACCTCATCCATGGGCAGTAAGGTAAAAAGTCCCAGAAATTTCCCCACGTCCCGGTCGTCGGTGTTCCGCCAGAACTGGTAAAAATCATACGGAGAGGTCTTTTCAGCGTCGAGCCACACGGCGCCGGCAACCGTCTTGCCGAATTTCTCCCCACTTGCATTGGTCAACAGTGGGAAGGTTATACCATATGCCGTTCCCCTCTCCATGCGTCGAATCAACTCGATTCCCGCCACGATGTTTCCCCACTGGTCCTGCCCCCCCATCTGAAGTCGGCAACCGTAATCAACATACAGACGGTAGAAATCGTAAGCCTGCAACAACATATAGTTGAACTCTAAAAACGAAAGCCCTGTTTCAAGCCTCTGGCGGATGGATTCCGCCGTCAACATCCGGTTCACACTGAAATGTCGGCCGATTTCTCTCAGAAAATCGACGTAATTCAGGGGAAGAAGCCAGTCAGCGTTGTTGACGAAAATAGCTTTCCCACCTTCAAAATCGAGGTATTTCCCAAGCTGCCGCTTGATTTTCTCTCCGTTTGTCTCGATCTGTTCCTTGAGAAGCATCTTGCGCATCTCGGTCTTTCCGCTGGGATCCCCCACCATGGCCGTGCCACCCCCCAAAACCGCGATGGGAATATGTCCTTTCCTCTGCATATGAATCAGCGCCATGATCGGCACCAGTGAACCAACGTGGAGGCTGTCCGCCGTGGGGTCAAACCCGATGTACCCAATTAGAGGGACAGATTGTTCCGCTTCTGACAGCCCCGCCTCATCCGTTACCTGATACAGAAACCCCCGTTCTCTCAGCGTTTCTACAAAACTCATTTTTACCACCTGTACTAAGCTCTTTGAGGCTGGTTTATAACATGTCTCCAAAGGAGCTTCAAGGGTCCATGAACAGCCAAAATCCGCGATTGGTTTTAGAGGGTTTGTGTTTTTAATCTTTTTTGATCTCAAAAAACCCTTTACCAGGGTCCGAAAAGGAAAGGCGAGGGGTCAGATCTTTCCTCACAGGGGTCAGAGGGGTCAGATCTTTCCTCTTGACAAAAGAAGCACTTGATTGCTTAATGCGTTAAATCTATCCCTCAGTTTCGGCTCTCTCTCCATCCTTACCTGTAATCTATCCCACCTGCCAGCCGTCCAATCTCAGGTTGGGTTATCTGGCTGAATCGGTACAGCCATTCCATCAGCATTGTAATCCTGTATGTCCAAAAAGATGCTTTTCCGTTCGTTTCCCCGGCAGCTAATGTGGTAACAGGCACCTGGGTATTGGATTCTTCAGGGTCTTGACACGCTTGAATAT
>JALTEW010000451.1 GCA_027073795.1 bacterium
AAATAAAATTATAACATAATAATAGCTGATGTTACGATAAAAAAAAGATTGCTTTAAATTTTATATAAGATAATAAATTCATTATAAATAATTTTTAAGTTTTTTATAAATAAAAGTATTTAAACCTTGACAATTTTTTATTATTCTGATATCTGGTAATACCAGTGATATTTCCTTTATATGAGATAAGGTTAAGTTTTTTGAAAAGGGTTGCAAAGAGGATGGGTGTATTCAGTATAATAGCGTTTGAATACTGATATGAAAGGAAGTAATCATGCATTTATACCATTTTGAATATGGCGATACTACACTTGCACTTGAAATAACACAAGGGAATATCTTGGGAAGCATTGAGGCTCGTGAGGTTCCGCCTTTAAGTAACCTTGAGGATTCCTTGCGCAACATTCTTTCTCATCCCACGGGTTCTCCACCCCTAAATGAGGTTGTGAAAAAGTCCGACAGGGTTGTTGTTCTGGCAGGTGATATGACGCGTCTATGGGTCGGCACGGCGAGGTTTTTGCCCGTTTTGATAGATGAACTTCTTCAAATCGGGGTCGATCGTTCCCGGATTACGGTATTGCTTGGGACAGGGGATCACCGTCCCCATACCGACGACGAGAAGCGACTGATTGTGGGAGATGAGATTTTTTCGAAGTTTGAGGTTGTGGATCACCGGGCGCGCGAGAAAGAAGGCCTGGTCTATCTCGGAGAGACAACGCGAAAGACCCCGATCTGGGTTAACAGTCTGGTGATGGAGGCTGACAAGGTTATCCTCACAGGGGGAATCGTTTATCATTTCCTCGCGGGATTTGGCGGGGGACCCAAGGCCCTGTCTATCGGGACGTCCGGGTATGATACGATCCAAAACAACCATAAGATCGCCCTTGGAACGGCTGAAGAGGGGTTAAATCCGCATGTTTGCTCAGGTGTGACATGGGGGAATCCCTTATTCGAGGACCTGGTGGAAGTGATGAAGGCGGCAAAGGCCGATTTCCTCGTTAATACGGTTATCAACAGGGAAAAGGAAATTGCCGCTATCGTGGCGGGGGATCCAATCGAGGCGCATCAGGATGGGATTAAAAAGGTCCAGGAATTTTACGGGATTGAGACATATTTAAAGGGGGACATGGTTATTGCCAGCGCCATGGGATATCCTGAGGATATCAATTTTTACCAGGTTTACAAAACACTGGACAATGTGACGCGAGCGGTGAAACCGGGCGGCGTTATAGTCTTGTTTGCGGAATGCCGCGAAGGAATGGGCAACGAGGATTTTGCCCACATCTTTTCCGATTTCACGGGCAATGCCGATAGGTATGTCTACCTTAAAGACCATTGCACGATCGGCGGGCTCATGGGGTTTGGAATAGCCCTGTGGGCAGCGCGATACAAGATTGTCCTCTATTCCTCCATGGCCCCGGAACTTGTCAGGACCGCAGGAGTCATTCCCGCTGCCACACCTGAACAAGCCCTAAAATTGGGGTTTGAATTTGCAGGGGAAAATCCAGACGTGGTTATTATGCCTCATGGCTCTGTAACATTTCCAATCCAG
>JALTEW010000452.1 GCA_027073795.1 bacterium
CTCTTCCTTAAATTCTCAACCCTCAGCATGTCATAGCCTCTCGGCATGCGTCTGGCTGGTGCGTTGCCTGGTTTTTTTAACGGCAAAGCCCAGCACCCCGTCGGGCAGGAAAAAAATCAGAAGCATGAGAATAACTCCCAGAACAAGGGTCCAGTAATCGGTGTAAATGCCAACAAAGGTCCTCAGCAAGACGATGATGGCAGCACCCAGCATGGGTCCCCAAAAGGTAAACCAGCCCCCCAGCAAACACATGATGAGAACCTCCAGCGAGAGCGTCCAAAAGAGCAATTCAGGAAAAACATTACCCTCCACTGTTGCAAACAGCGAGCCGGCCACACCAGCAAAGGCACCTGCCAGGATCAGGCCAATAAGCTGGTGACGCCGCACGTCGACACCCACCGCTGCACTACGTTCCGGGTTGTCCCGGATGCTTTGGAGAGTGTGGCCGAAGGGGGAATTAATAATCATGTACATCAGACCCAGGCAGACCAGAGATACGGCCAGAGTAAAGTAATATGCCCCGCTGGTAGAAGAAATGCTTTCGGGAATCGGGATTCCGTGAATACCATTATCCCCTCCTGTAAAATCGTACCAACGGTATACGATAACCCATACCAGAGACCCAAGGGAGATCTGAAGCATGCCAAAGTACAGTTTGGACAATCGCACGCAGATAACCCCCATCAACAGACTCAGCAAGGCTGCCGAAACAGGTGCCGCTATGTAGCCCACCCAGGGTGGCAGGTGGGTTTTCATCAGCAGCAGGGCTAAAGTATAGGCGCCCGTCCCGTAAAAAACAGCATGGTGGAACTGGTATAGCCCCCCGAAACCAAGTACCAGATTGAGGCTGGTGGCCAGCAGCCCGGTAACCAGTATCAGGGAGAATATATAGATGTAAAAGCGGGGAAGGCACGAGGGCACCAGGAAAAGTGCGACAAGCGCGGCTCCCAGAAGCATTATGGACTTAGAACTGCTATTTTCCCGAAACAAACTCGTCCCCTACCACGTTGATTTGAGAAGTCCCTGAGGGAAAAAGATCAAAACGGTCACCACAGCCATATAAGGAAAAACAATGGCAAACTGGGGCCATACCAGAATGCCGATGGCATCTGTCAAACCAAATATCAGGGAACCAAGAAGAGCACCCCAGATATTCCCCAGCCCACCAATGATAACAATCAAAAATGCCTCGATGATAATGGCTTGATCCATGCCCTGGGTAATGTTCTGGGTGGGGGCTACCAGCGCCCCGCCAAGACCTGCCAGGCAGCACCCTATAACAAACACGGCGGCAAAAACCCAACTGACATTGATGCCCATGGCACCCACCATCTCGCGATCCACAGCGGCGGCACGGGCGATCTTGCCAATGAGAGTTTTATTAGTAAACAGCCAGAGGCCCAGGGCTACCACCGGACCGATGATCAGCAAAAAGAGATTGTAACGTGGAAAGGGAAGCCCCAAAATGGAAAAAGAACCCTGCAGAAATACCGGTGGCGTCAAACTGCGGTAATCAGAACCCCACACAAACTTGACCAAGTCGCCGAAAACAAGCATGAGAGCAAAGGTGAAAAGGAGTAGCATGAGATGCTCCCTTTCGTAAAGATGGCAGAAAATTCCCCTTTCAACCAGAAAACTGATCAGAGCCACCCCCACAGGTGCCAGCAGCAGCGCCAGCCAGAAGGCAGCCACACCCCCACCCAGGGCCATGGCAATGGTGTATGTCAAAAAGGCCCCGATCATGTATAACGAGCCGTGGGCAACGTTTGGTATGCGCAACACCCCCAGCACCAAGGTGAGTCCCGAGGCTACTATAAAGAGGATAGTCGTACGGCTCAGTCCCACCAGAATCTGCTGGAGGAACCCCACCAAAGTGATGTTGGCTGCAAAGTCCATAAAATACGCCTATCAGTCGGTGGTTGGCAGATAGCGCCACGTACAGCGAATCTCTATCGTGTAAAAAACCGAATCCTGATGTTCACTAACTGCCAAACCACCTTCTTCTCAGCTATTGTTTTCTGGCTTTTTTGATTTCTTCGATGCTGGGGATGACCTCTTTACCCGGCAGGGTAACGATATCAGAAGCTATAAGATAAGGCTTCCCCGCCTCTTTTTTTGTTACTCCCATAAACATGGGATACATCACCTGATGGTCATAGGCTCGCAGGGTCAGCTTACCCACCGGGCTATCGATGCTCATGCCTTCCAGGGCGTTAATCAGTTTCTCCGTGTCGACTTTACCGGCCTTTTCATATCCCTTGATGATAAAACTGGCTGTTACATAACCGTAAAGCGCGCCCACCGCCGGCTCACGCCCGTAGGCGGACTTAAACTCCTTTACAAAGGCCGCATTGGCAGGTGTCTTGGGATAATAGTAGTAATAATTTGAGGTCCCGATGACCCCCTGAGGAGCGTTGAGTCCCAAAGGTCTCAGAGTGGACAGCTCGGTGGCGGTATGCATGTAAAAGGGAACACGCTTGTTGAAACCGGTAGCCTTGGCAGCTTTTAAGAAAGGTACGCAGTCCCTGCCGCCAGTGGCCACGATGACCGCATCGGGCTTGGCTGATAAAATAGCAGTGATGTAAGGGGTGAAATCGGGCTCGCCCACCTTCCACCAGGATTGGCCCAGGAGTTTAACACCGGGTTTCAGTTTCTTCAGGTTAGACCAGACGGCATTGGCAATAGCATGACCGTACTCGTAGTCATCGCCAGCTATCCAGTATTTAATATAGGGATGTTTGGATAGGCCAAGTGCACCAGCTTTTCCGGCTATAGCTGTGTTTTCATTCATGGAAAAAACATAACGGTGGCCCTTAGCTCCCGTAATCTTAGCGCTTTTGGCAAAGGTAACAAAAAAGGGTATTTTTTCCTTCTTGCACAGATCCGATATGGCCAGGGCCAGGGCGCTGTTGATAGTGCCCATGAGGATATCAACGTTTTTGCGCATGATAAGCTCTTTGGCCTCACTGAGCCCGAGATCGACCTTGAACTTGCTATCCCTGGTAAAAAATTTAATCTTCTCGCCAAGAACACCACCCTTGGCATTAACCTTGTCAATAGCCAGCTTAAAGGCATCGCGCACATCATTGGTATATGTACTCGGAGGTCCGCTATAACAATCCACGATACCTACCTTGATGTTTTTGGCCTGCGCTGCCGGCACGCAAAGCAATAAAACAGCACCAATAGTTAAAAAGATAGAAAACAATAACTTCTTTTCCATCACTAACCCCTCCCTTATTTGTACATATTTAGCTCTCATCATAACCCTCCTTTTACCGTCATGGTTTTTAAACATATTACCCCATTCCTCCGTCCCAAATCTCACCCCCTTCCCTTGAATAAACCTAAAAAGCAGTCGAAGCTGCTTCCCATAGGACACAAGCTTCCCTCATAAAAACTCTCACAATTCGTATTTGCTTATCCGTTTCATTCTTCTATCCAAAAAATTGGGTACCGTCAAGTATTTCTCACCCTTCCCTTAAACGCCATCTAAAAGGAATCACCCATTAATACAACTGAGGAGGCACACCCATATCAGGTAACACCATCCCACCGATGGGAAAAATATTCACCTTGGCATTGGGGAATTTCCTCTTTGTCTTTTCCATTGCCTCTTCCACGCTCGAGGCAAAGGCAAACCCCATCCGTTCGGCTTCCTCAAGTTTCACATCCCTTGAAACAATCGTCAGGTCGTACTGCGCCTTGTAAACCTCGGTGAAAAACAGCGCCATATTGAAATCGATAGGGGCTTCATTCAAGACGAGAGAGCGTCTCTTAAACGTATCCAGCAAAATCCGATCCGGATGGTCAGACCCCATCTCCCGCACCACATCGAAGGCATGAAGCATCGGCTCCGGCATGGGGCCGCGCGTTGTCGCCAGGAGGATTACCGCCCCTCCCCGCCTGGTGCACATGGCGGCGGGGCCAATCGGCTTCATGAGCTGGGGACCTTCCGTATAGGGATAGGCAGAGAGTATCGTAACATCCGCCATTTCATCCATCTTTACCTTGAAATTTGAGATGCAGCGCCTGATCCCCTCCTGGTGCGCCTCATAATAATGGCCGGCAACCACATCAAACACCTTTTCCTGATTCGTATACAAGGCGCCAACAATCATATTGAGATCCGCCAGCCCCGCGACACGGGTAACCTCCTTATAAAAAGGGTTGGTCTCTGTGTTTCCCGGGTAGGCACCCTCTTTAATCGTATAAACGGTATGGTGCTCCCGGATGGTTTCGTAGGCCACCAGCCCCGGCATAACAATCTTTGGACCGCCGCCAAAACCGTTCATGGGATGGGGAATGATCGACCCGATGGAAATCCGGTAATCGGCGTCATGAAAGGTTTTATTGAGTTTTATCGTTCCCCCGGAAGAAAGCTTTCCAATAGGGACAAGGTCCTTAGCGTGACAGTCATGCTGAATAACCCTGTAGGTATCGTAAACATCCGGGCCCAAACGATCTCGCAGCGCCTCCTCCGGCATGGGGACATGGGACCCAAGGGCAACAATCAGCGTGACATCGCCTTTTTTCACCCCCACCTCATCCAATTTTTTCAAAATACCCGGCAGGAGTTTACGAACAGGCGTTGGCCGCGTCCAATCATCAATAGCAATGGCAACCGTGTTGCCTGGCCCGAGAACATCCTCAATCGGCGGAATCCTCACAGGGGCATTCAAGGCATCCAAAACCATCTCATCGATAGTCCGCGTGATCTCCGTAGGCTCGGGATTCACATAATTCAGAAGGTGCCACCCCTCGGGAAGTTCAAACTCTACCGTCTCATCTTCCTTGTAAAAAAGCCTATATCTCGCCATCCTTTTCCCTCCTTTTCCACACCCTTTATATCACAGCCCGTTTGACACTGCCAAGGGATTCACCAGACTTTAGAGAGGATTTCAAAATATAAGACAATGGAAACGAAGAAAAATCTTTTTATGGGTAAAACCCTCGCAAGCTACCCATGCTCTTTTTTATCTGACAATCTTTTGCATTTTAATATAATTCCAATAGGACCTGGGTGTGAGCTTCCTGCACACCAAGGAAAAAGAGTTGGGCACAGTGCAACTAAAGAAGGTCCCCCAGGATTTGACAGAAAAGTTGAGTGATGCCACAGTGTTGTTGGCTGATCAGTGGTCATAACCCTGAACTGGGCAAGCGTTTGCTTTACATGGCAGGCAACTTGTTGTACAAAAAAAGCCTTGCGACTTTGGATAATTTAACTGGAGATGTATTTCAATGACCCCTTCAAATATTCATTCCGCTTCAACCGGGGATATTCTTATTGTTGGCGATAACAAGTCCGGCCTCAAGTTGCTGTCGGACATCCTGAAAAAGGCCGGCTACACGGTGCAACCTGCCAGCGATGGCGATCAGGCCCTGCGCAGTGTACAGGCCAAGCGGCCTTCGCTGATCCTTCTGGGCACCAATATGCCTAACCTGGACGGCTACGAGGTCTGCCGACGGTTGAAGGATTCTAAAGATACACAGGATATCCCGGTGATCTTTATCAGCATCAAGACCAGTCCCATGGAAAAGGTAAAGGCTTTCGAGGTTGGCGGGGTGGATTACATTTCAAAGCCGTTTGAACCTGAAGAGATATTGGCCCGCGTCGCAACGCACCTGGCTCTATGGAAGGCACAAAAGGAAATTGAGGAGAAAAACCTGCAACTCCAACAAAAAATCGTTAGGCACAAGCGTGCGGAGGAGGCGCTGCGGCAGAGCGAAGAAAAGTATCGTTCATTGACCAATGATGTCCTTGACAGTTCAAATGTCGGCATCTTTATTCTGGATTCTAAGTTTAGAATTGCCTGGATGAACCGGGCGTTGGAACGCTACTTCGGTTTAAAAAGAGATGAGATCGTCGGGATGGATAAACGTAAGCTCATTCGAGAACGAATCGCAGGTATCTTTCAGGATCCGGAAAATTTTGTTGAGAAAGTGCTCGCCACATATGACAACAACACCTACATCGAGCACTTCGAGTGTCATGTGCTGCCTGACGGCGATCGCGAAGAACGCTGGCTTAAACACTGGAGCCAGCCTATCCGAACAGGCTTGTATGCCGGAGGTCGCGTTGAACATTACACTGATATTACCAACCTTAAGCTGGCCGAAGAGAAACTGAAGAAAAGCGAAGCCAGGTTAAGGAGTGTATTTCAGGTATCGCCTCTTGGTATCGGCCTGGTTCAGAACCGCCAGTTGGTGTGGCACAACGAGACCATGTCCCGTATGCTGGGCTATTCTTCAGAAGAGCTTCACGGAAAGAACGCCAGGATGCTTTACCAAAGCGATGAGGAATATGAGCGGGTCGGAGAGGTCACCAAGACCCTTGGGCCGGAAAAAAGGACAACCGAAGTTGAAACCCGATGGGTTCGAAAAGACGGGTCGGTCTTTGACTGTCATATTTGGTATACCTTGATGGATACCGAATCGGAGGATAAAGAAATACTTGCTATTGCTGAGGACCTCATGGAACGGAAAAAGGCGGAGCAGGAAAAGAAAAGACTCGAGGCCCAGCTCAATCAGGCCCAGAAGATGGAGGCCATTGGGGTTCTGGCGGGGGGAGTGGCCCACGACTTCAACAATATACTGACTGCCATCATCGGAAACGCCGAGCTTGCCCTGATGAAATTGGGCAAGGATATCCCCGGTCATCAAAACATCGAAGAAATACGCAGGGCCGGCCAGCGCGCGGCTGCTCTCACACGCCAGCTCCTCGCCTTCAGCCGAAAGGAGTTGATCCGGCCCGAGATCCTGGACCTCAATCAGGTGACGATGAACCTGGAAAAGATGCTGCGCCGCATCATTGGGGAGGATATCGAGCTGGTTACAGTATACGCCCCTGATCTCTGGCAGGTGGAAGCAGATCCAGGGCAGATGGAACAGGTGATGATGAACCTCTCAGTCAATGCAAGGGACGCCATGCCCAAGGGTGGAACGCTCACTATCGAGACGGCAAACGTGGAGCTGGATGAGGCCTATTTCCGGAAACATGGGGCGGAAACCGTACCGGGGCCATACGTGATGCTGGCGGTCACGGACAGCGGCGCTGGTATTGATAAGGAAACCCAGGCCCGCATCTTCGAACCCTTTTTCACCACCAAGGGGATGGGCCGGGGTACAGGCCTCGGGCTTTCCACGGTATATGGCATTGTGAAACAGAACAAGGGCCATATCTGGGTCTACAGCGAGCCGGGAAAAGGCACGACTTTCAAGGTCTATCTTCCAAAGGCTAAGGCAGATACCAGGGGCGTAGAAAAAGAACAGTCCAAGAAACGCCCTCTCAATGGGTCCGAAACAATCCTGGTGGCGGAAGACGATGAAGCGCTTCGCAACATGACAAGGGAGATGCTGGAGGGATACGGCTACAATGTGATCACGGCACGGGATGGCAAAGAGGCCATAAAGATATCAGACAGTCACGATAACCCCATTCACTTGTTACTAACCGATGTAGTGATGCCGGGCATGAGTGGCCGGGACCTGGCTGAAAAACTGCAATCAAGGTTTCAGGAAATGAAGGTTCTTTATATGTCAGGGTACACGAGCAACACTATCACACACCATGGCACTTTGGAAAAGGATGTGGCATTCATCCAGAAACCCTTCACCCAGGAAGGCCTGGCAGGCAAAGTTCGAGAGGTGCTGGACAAAAAAACAAAACTAAATCTGCGTCACGGATTATGACTAACCTTCCACCCAACCCATACATCAGCATTTGATACATTCAAACACGCACCTGGCACCTTATCCTAAAATTCCTTGAATCCTAAAGGTCTTTGTGATAAACACACAGCAATTTTAGACACGGGAGGCAGGGATGCAAATCAAAGACAGTCTTAATCTTCCACAATCCTCTATTCCCATGAAGGCAAACCTGAGCCAGCGTGAACCCCAGATGCTTGCTCAGTGGGAAAAAATGGCGATATACGATCAAATTGTTCAGAAGTCCGAGGGGCTCCCCAAGTTTATTCTCCACGATGGCCCCCCGTACGCAAATGGGCATATCCACATGGGAACCGCCCTGAACAAGATTCTGAAGGATTTTATTATCAAATCAAAGTTCATGGCCGGTTTAGACAGCCGTTATGTCCCGGGGTGGGATTGCCACGGCCTTCCCATCGAGCACCAGGTTGAAAAGGAGCTCAAGGCCCAAAATATCCCTCTTGTAAAGACCGATTTGCGAAAGCGGTGCCGTACCTATGCGGAGAAATTCATCAACATTCAGCGAGATGAGTTCAAACGCCTGGGCGTTTTCGGCGACTGGGAAAATCCTTACCTGACGATGAATTTACCCTACGAAGCCATGATCGTCCGCGAATTCGGGAAATTTGTCGAAAAAGGCAGCGTCTATTTGGGTGAAAAACCCGTTTACTGGTGTGCCTCCTGCAAGACTGCCCTGGCCGACGCAGAGGTGGAATATGCACCCCATACCTCTCCTTCCATCTACGTCAAGTTTCCCCTTCAATCAAAATTACATGGCATCCCGGAAGACAAACCGGCTTTCGTTCTTATCTGGACCACTACACCCTGGACCATCCCCGCAAACCTCGCCATCGCCCTGCATCCCGACTTCGATTATGCAGCTGTAGAGGTTCAGGATGAAACCTGGATCCTCGCACAGGAACTTTGTGACCTTGTCCTTTCCGGCATGGGTATCAGGGACTACAAAATCATCAAGACCTACAAAGGTAGCGACCTGGAAAACCTCGTCTGCCGGCACCCCTTTTTGGAGCAAGATTCCATCCTCATTCTCGCAGACCATGTCACGCTTGAAGCCGGAACGGGCTGCGTTCATACCGCACCAGGTCACGGGCAGGAAGACTATGAGGTGGGACTCAGGTATAACCTCCCCGCCTATGCCCCGGTGGACGACGACGGGCGGTTTACTCAGGAGGTTCCCTTTTTCGCAGGTCAATTTGTTTTCGACGCGAACGAGGCCGTTATCGAGAAGCTCAAGGAGGTGGGGTGTCTTCTGAAGGTGGAAGAAATGGAACATTCCTATCCTCACTGCTGGCGCTGCAAAAGTCCCATCATTTTTCGCTCCACGCGCCAGTGGTTTATCTCTATGGAAGTTCACAAACTCCGGGAAAAGGCCCTTAATGCCATCAACCATGTAAAATGGATTCCCGCGTGGGGACGGGAAAGAATCTACAATATGGTAGAGAACCGTCCTGACTGGTGCATCTCCCGCCAACGTTCCTGGGGTGTCCCCATCATCGCCCTGCACTGTAAGGATTGCGGCCACGTTTTGCTGGACGCAAAGTTAGTCAACAGGGTCGCTGACCTCGTGGAACATCACGGCGCGGATGTATGGTTTGAAAAGGAACTGAACGAGATTTTCGACCCCATACCCCAGTGCCCAAACTGCGGTGGCCATAATTTTCGGAAGGAAACAGATATCCTCGACGTCTGGTTTGATTCCGGCGTCAGCCACGCGGCAGTCGTGGAAAAACGGCCTGAGCTTACCTGGCCCGCGGATCTCTACCTGGAAGGGAGCGACCAGCACCGGGGGTGGTTCCATAGTTCTCTCCTGGAATCTGTAGGAACTCGCGAAACTGCTCCATACAAATCTGTCCTCACCCACGGCTTTGTCGTGGATGGAGAAGGCAAGAAGATGTCCAAGTCTTTGGGAAACATTGTGGCTCCCGAAGAAGTCATCAAAAAATACGGTGCGGAAATTATTCGGCTTTGGGTCTCCGCGGAAGATTACAGGAATGACATCAAAATCTCTCAAGACATCCTCAAGCAGCTGACCGATGGCTATCGGCGAATTCGCAACACCTTTCGATTCATGACCGGTAATCTGTTCGACTTTGAGTTCACAAAAAATGGATTAGACCTGAGCGAAATGGAGGAAATCGACCGTTTTATCCTGCATAGGCTTTCCTCCATCTCCAAACGGGTTTTAGATGCCTATGAGACCTATGACTTCCACGTCGTTTATCACACCATCCATACCTTCTGTGCCGTTGACCTGAGCGCCTTCTACCTCGATATACTGAAAGATAGGCTTTATGTCTCACACCCAAACAGCAAAAAACGCCGGTCCAGTCAGACAGCGCTCTATCATCTCATCAATGTCCTTGTTCGGCTTCTTGCCCCTATTCTTTCATTCACGACGGAAGAAATCTGGAAGGCATTCAAGCCCATGACACCTTTTACAGAGGAGAGCGTGCACCTGACACGGTTCGAACCTATCCCGAGTTACTTCACCGATGAAGCCCTAGCCGGGCGCTGGCAACACCTTTTAGACATTCGGCAGGAGGTCTCCAGGGTCCTCGAGGACAAGAGAAAAAGCAAAGAAATCGGGCACTCCCTCGATGCGCAGGTTATTCTTGCTGGCAATGAGCAAACCTTTAACTTCCTGAAAACCTATGAGGATGAACTGGATGACATCTTCATTGTTTCGGCCGTAACGCTACAAAAATCCAGCAAGGGCGGCCTTTCCATCCAGGTTTCTCCAGCCGAAGGTAAAAAGTGCGAACGGTGCTGGCATTACAAGCAGGATGTGGGCAGTGACCCAAAATATCCGACCGTCTGCGCACGGTGCGCCAAAGTTCTGCGCAAGATAGAGGCGGAGTAAGATTCCTGGCGCTTTTGTAAGATATCTATAGTGATACAATCTGATAAAGAAATGAGCTCTTGACAGATTGAAGTTCTCTTCTATACTGAAATTAATAAGCCCGGTAAAAGTGAAGCCAGTTCATGCGGGATTATCAGGTCCTGAGGTGTATAATTATGCTTCCATACCGCAAACAACGCCTGCAAATGGGATGTGCAGACAAATGCAAAAGGGGAAACATTTTGTGAAAGCGGAAAAACCCAAAAGAATCCTTCTGGTAGATGACGAAGAAATCGTACGCGACGCCCTGGCGGGTTTTCTCGCATGTGAAGGATATGAAGTTGATGAGGCATGTAGCGGTCAGGAAGCCATCGAAAGACTAAAAAAATTTCCTTTTGACGTCGTCATCGCCGACATAAAAATGCCCAAAAAAAACGGGGTGGATGTCCTTATTGAGACAAAAAAAACACGCCCCGAGGCTGAGGTTATTCTAATAACCGGCTCTATTTTCGACCAAACGGATAAGGTTTTAGATCTGGGTGCCAAGGCCCTTATTCACAAATCAACTCAGGTAGGTGATTTTATCGAGAAGATCATCCGTGTTATTGAACACGAAAATCCTCAGTCTTGAAACCCGAAAGACCCTATCATCTCCTGGATCTGCTGGGTAGCATTTTCCGGGAGATCAATGAACATAAGCCCCGTATCATAGTAACTCGGATTAAGCGACCTGCTCTGCCATTGGATAACCGCTTCGGCAAGAATGGTTTCAAGAGACTCTAACAACCGAGAAACATCAAGCCTCAACCGGAGGCGGGTCCCCACCTTTATGGGAACTTTCCCCATAATCTTCATTCCTTCCATATGAACATCCACAAGGTGGCCCAAAAGCCGGCCTGTATCGGCATCAAATACCGGGACATAATAGATAAGATGACGACGCTTCAAACGCCTTTTTTCAGCGATGATATTCCCCCCCGTATTGTCAAATTATTCATTAATGTTCTTAATTCTAAGAACAATCTCTCATAAAGTCAATCGCGAATCAATCTTGACCCTCTCCATTCTGCGTGTCGTAATAAAAACGATAAAGGCCGTTTTGTTTCATTAGTGTGTCATGCGTTCCAGACTCCACCACATCCCCCTCTTTGACAACAAGGATACAATCTGCCTGCCGAATCGTACTTAGCCGATGGGCAACCACCACCACGGTGCGCCCGTGAAGGAGGATTCTCAGGGCCTTTTGAATCAGTTGTTCCGTAAATGGATCCATACTTGCCGTTGCCTCATCAAGAATCAAGATGCGGGGATCCCGCGCAAAGGCCCTTGCCAGAGCAATCAGTTGACGCTCACCACTTGATATTCCCCTTCCCTCTTCCTGAAGGCGGGTATCAAGACCATCAGGCAATCTTTCAACAAAATCCGAGACACCCAAGCGAATCAGGATGTCTCGGGCCGTCTCCCGCATCGGGTGTGAGCTCCCTAAAAGGATGTTTTCCCACAAGGTTCCCGAGAAGAGCCGGACCTCCTGCTGAACCAGACCTACATTTTTCCGCAGCATGTTCGCGGGAATCTGCCGTATATCTACACCCCCAATCGTGATGGTTCCCCTCTGGGGGACATAAAATTTTTCCAGAAGAACCATCATAGAGGTCTTTCCCGCCCCCGTCTCGCCTATGACCGCTGCTGTTTTCATCGCCTCAAAGGTTACATTAAGCCCCCTTAATACCCATTTGTTTTCTTCATAGGCGAACCAGACATCCGAAAAAACAATGTCCCCCCTAAAGATCTTGTTATCCATTGTCTTCACAGCCCTTGCCAGAACCTCTGTATCTGCCTTATCCTCTTCATAGGAACCATCTTCAACTGGCATATCCAGAAGCTGAAAAATACGCTCTGTGGAAGCCATGGCGGATTGCATGATGTTGTACTTCTCCGATATATCTCGAATAGGGCGAAAAAACATCCGGATATAAGAAAGAAAAGCAACCATGGCACCCAGAGAAAGTGTCCTGCCCATAATTCCCACACCCCCGCGCCAGACAATGAGGCCCATGGCAAAGGAGGCAATCAACTCCATCAGTGGCATAAAAAAGGCGAAAATCTTCACTTGCCGGATATTGGCAAGGTAAGTCTGGTGGTTGATTTCCCTAAATCTCTCAAAAAAACGGGTTTCCTGCTGAAATATTCGAATAACACGAAGCCCCGAAAGGGTCTCCTGCAGGGTCGCGTTAATCCGCCCAATGAGCGTTCGGATATCTCTGAAAACATCCCTGGCCCATCGGCTGAATAAAACGCTCGCCAGTACAACAAGGGGAAGAAGAATCAAGACAAGCAGGGCAAGATGTAATTGAATTTTAAACAGGATTAAGAGGATACCCAGAAGAATGAAGAGATCCTTGAACTGGTTAACAAGGATCGCGGTAAAAAGATCATGGAGGTTTTCAATGTCATTGGTGACCCGGGTCACAAGACGCCCGACGGGGGTACGATCAAAAAAGGCCGTCTCAACCCGGAGAATGTGATTATAGAGGGTGACCCGGATGTCCTGCATGACCCGCTGCCCCATTGTTTCCAGCGCGACGACCTGGAAAAACTGGAAAAAAAATCCCATCGCCAGGAGCATGAGGTATAACCCCGCCATTAAGGTGATTCCATGAAGATTCCCGGCGCGAAGACGCACCAGTTTGATATAGGGAATCGATTTAAGGGCACTATAAGGCACATACAGCGCCTGTCTCCCCACGTAAACCAAAGTTCCCTTTTCTTTGAGGACCTTCAAAACCGCTTCATCCATTCCGATCTTCACATAAAGCACCTTCTCAAGGGTGCCCGAACGAATCAACCGTGCCCGTGTCTTCGAGTTCATCCGCTTGAAATGTCTCCTCGACATCATTTTGACAGTCGGAACAAGCGTAGATGCAAGAGATTTCTTAAATGTCTCACTTCGTAATTCGGATTGTTCCCCGTCCAGATGGATGGGATAATAGGCCCGGACGATATACCGATCGATGGTCACCTTAACGATATAAGGGAAAGAAAGATCAACCCCTGCCGTCAGCAACGCCAGCAACACGGAAAGGACAAACCACCTCCGGTAGGGACGGATATACTGATAGATACGCTTCAAGAGCCTTAAATCATAGGGCTTTCCCAGCTTTCCTTCTTCATAGTACCCGAAATCAACGTGCATCCGGCTGCCCCCTGCGTTTAAAAACCTGCTGGAAAGATATTTCCTGAATAAGCTCCCGGTACGCCTCACTCTGTTTCAGAAGCCCCTCATGAGAACCGCTCGCACAAATTTTTCCCTGAGACATCATAAAAATCCGATCTGCCTTCATAAACGTAGCAACACGCTGGGAGCTCATAATAATTGTAAGATCCGGATAACGCGCTCGGACAGCCGTTAAAATACCCTGTTCCGTCGCCACATCCACGGAGGAAAAGGGGGAATCGAGAACAAGAAAGGGACGGCGTGATGCCAGGGCCCGTGCCAATGCCAGGCGCTGACGCTGCCCCCCCGAAAGGGTAACCCCTCTCTCTCCCACCATCGTCTTCAGTCCACCGGAAAAATCCTTTACCTCGTCACGAAGCTGAACCACTTCCAGAACTTCCTCAACCATGGCCTCAGAACCCTTTTCTGCACCCATGGCCACATTTTGAAGAATCGTTTCGGAAAAGATGATCGGCTCCTGTGATACATAGGAAAAAAGCCGCCGATACCCACTTAGATCAAACGTCCTCACGTCTTGACCATTCAGGTAAATCGCCCCTTTTTGAGGATCAAATAGTCGTAACAGAAGGAGCAAAAGGGTTGTCTTCCCACACCCTATCTCCCCCACAATGGCGGTCATCCTGCCCGGTTCGACAAAAAGGGAACAATCCCTCAAGACCTCCTGCCGCTGATCATAAGAAAACGAGACATCCTTGACCCTTATCACCGCTTCTCTCGTCTTTGCCGGGGGAATCTCACCGCCGGATAAAATCGAAGGCTGGCTGTAAAGGAGTTCGTTAATCCGCATCAGGGAAGCCGCCCCCCGCTGAATCAGGGAAATCACCCACCCCATCGCCATCATGGGCCAGGTTAAAAGCATGAGATAATTCGTAAATGCCACAAAATCGCCGGGGCTTATTCGCGCGAGGATGGTATCTCTGCCACCAAAATATAGAACAATAACCATGCTCAAATTCACCAGAAGCATCAGAACGGGAAAGAAAACCCCCCTGACCTTTGCCAGAGCAAGGTTTTTCTCAAGCAAATCCTTCCCTTCCCTCTCTACCTTCTGTCCCTGTAAACCCTCAGCCCTGTAGGCCCGAATCACGCGAATGCCACTGATCCCTTCTCGAACCGTCTCGGTCAGGACCGAAAACTGGCGTTGAACCTCCTGGGCGCGCCTGTGAATCTTTCGGCTAATCAGGGCCGTCGCCATCACTAAAAGTGGCATGGGAATTAAGACATAAAGGGTCAGAGAGCAGCTAAGCCATATCATGAAAACAAGGGTTGCCGCGCCCATTACAAAGGCATCTATCATTCCAACCATCCCGAACCCGACGGCCATGCGAACCACATTCAAGTCATTGACCATCCTTGCCATAATATCCCCGGATGACATTCTCATAAAAAAGTCTTCAGACAGGGAAAGGATATGACGATACATGCGGTTACGGAGATCTTCCTCGATTCTCCTTGTGGGTGTCATCAGGGACAAACGCCATAGATACCGGAAGGCCCCAATTCCCAGAGAGAGAAGAATGATCCACCCCGCGTAGGTCAAAAGTCCCCGCGCCGTTGCCCGTCCCTCCGTCAGATCGTCAACCACCCATTTAATGATTAGGGGGATACACAACTGAAGGAAATCGACTACGACCAGGGAGAAAATACCCAGAAAGAGCCAGCCCTTGAAGTCCTTCAGGTAGGGGAAAAGCGTCCGAAACGAGCGAAGGCCATCTAATTTCTTTCTTGCGGAAGTGTTTCTAACCATGTTCTCTTTCTATTCCCAAGGCACGAATCATACTACAAAAAGGTGTCGAAAAGTAGCCAGTTTTAAAACCAGCCAAACCCTTATTCTTTGCTAAAATATCCTACTTAAGGGTGTCACTGGGATCAGGCGAGGGATGAATAAAATACTTGCTTAATGCAGAAAACCTTCTATAATAAATGGCGTTTTACCCCAAATACCTATCCAAAATGGAGGCCCTTCACACGCCGTAAGAACGCCAAGTTGGAAATAAAAAGACAGCCCCAAAAAGAATTTCCCGGTTGGGAGCGGCTATCAAAGAAAACGAAAAAGGAAATAGCCAAAAGGTTTTGAAAGAAGTGGTATCAGGGCATGATTTTAACCATGGCATAACAGCTTCGGTTGAAGGGCTATTAGGCATATGGCTGCAACTTTGTATATTCTGAGAATGTTAAGTGGAATGCCTGCCGCCATCTTAAAATAAAGGAGGAATAAGAAATGTTGAAAGTTGGATTAATAGTTAACCCAATAAGCGGAATGGGTGGAAGTGTAGGGCTGAAAGGCACTGATGGTAATGCTTACAAAAGGGCTATGGAGTTAGGTGCCAAGCAAGTGACGCCCCAAAGAGCAGAAGCTGCTCTTTCCCTTATCAAGAGAAACGACATCTATCTTTTTGTTGCGCCGGGAAAAATGGGTGAAGATTACATTAAGAAATTTAACTTCAAGTACAAGGTGGTTGGAAAGATTGACAAAAAAACAACTGCTGAAGATACTAAGAGAACTGCTAAAGAGATGATGGAAGAGGCAATAGATCTTCTTGTTTTTGTCGGTGGTGATGGGACTGCAAGAGATATATACGATGCAATTGGGATTTCTGTTCCTGTTGTCGCAATACCTTCGGGCGTGAAAATGTTCAGCTCTGTATTTGCACTATCCCCCTATGCTGCAGCAGAGATGATCGATTCTTACGCAAAAGAATTCATAGAGAAAGAAGTTCTCGATATTGACGAAGACGCATTTAGAGATAACAGGCTGGCTGCAAAACTATACGGATATTTAAAGGTCCCAAAAACAAAATCACTTCTTCAAGG
>JALTEW010000453.1 GCA_027073795.1 bacterium
CCTTATTCATCATGGTGGCGGAATCCACCGTAATCTTCGCGCCCATCTCCCAGTTGGGATGATGAAGCGCATCGGTGGGAGTAATGGCCGCCATTTTCTTTTTAGGCCACGTGCGAAAAGGCCCACCAGATGCCGTCAGGATAAGCCTTCTGATTTCCTTTTTTGAATGACCCAGGAGGGATTGAAAGATCGCGCTGTGTTCACTGTCCACAGGTATCAAACGAACCCCTGACGCAAAAACCGCCGGCAAAATAATCTCTCCCCCCACTACCAATGTTTCTTTATTGGCCAGAGCGATGTCCTTACCCGCCTGAATGGCTGCGAGGGTTGGTCTAAGGCCAGCAGCACCTACCATGGCTGAAACGACCATGTCAACATCTTCATGCGTGGCCAGGGCAATAGCTCCTTCCTCACCCGGTAGGATCTTCAAGCGATGCCCCACCAGTTTTGATGCCTCCTGAAAGGCTGTTTCATCCGTTACAGCAACAATCTCGGGATGAAATTTTTCTATCTGCTCGACAAGCTGAGAGACGTTTTTATGGGCACTCAAACCTGTAACATGAAACCTGTCTGGATATCGGCTGATAACCTCAAGGGCATTTCTGCCAATTGAACCCGTGGATCCCAAAATGACGAGCGACTTCTTTCCCACCTTAAGACCTCAGAAGGAGATAAAAATAAAAGAAAGGTATCGCAAAAAGGAAGCTGTCTATGCGATCCAAGATACCGCCATGTCCTCCCAACAACCATCCAGAATCCTTGACACCCGCCCCGCGCTTCAACATGGATTCCGAAAAATCCCCTAATTGTCCCAGGAGCAACAAAACTAATGGCAAAATGACAATTTCAAGAATCCGAAAATCTGTACGGATAAACAAGCTTACGATGACACCGACAAAAACGGCGGATAGCATACCACCTATCACACCTTCAACGCTCTTCTTAGGGCTTACCCTTGGATATAATTTATGCTTTCCAAAAAGCGTCCCCAGATAAAAAGCCCCCGTATCCCCTCCCCAGACCACCAAGACCAGCCACAATACCCATCCACGCCCATAGGGGCTTGCCGTGATGATGGGAATTGAAATGGACAGAGGAAGGGCAACAAAGGAGAAACCCAAAATGATGGTGCCTATCCAGGCAAACGCCCCCTCATACCGGGACAGCGTTCTCATTGCAAAAACCATTAGAATGGCCAGGACGAAGAGCACCCCCCCTACCATCCACGTCAGGGAACCATAATATCCAAGAATGGGAAAAATCGCACCCATAGCCGCAAACAGTACTCTAAACCCAGTATGGAGCCCCCTGGGAGCGAGGGAGAAATATTCATACAGTCCCACACCTGCCACAACCATGACAAGGGCTATAAAAAAATCTACCGGAAGGAAAAAAATAATTGCCACGACAATCGGAATCGCAACAATTCCGACTATCATTCTACTAATATTTCGCATGTAACTCCGATATCTGATCGCTCGTCATGCCAAATCTTCTTTCCCGTTTCTGATAATCTTCGATGGCCTGCATAAGCTCTTTTCTGGTAAAATCAGGCCAGAGCGTGGGCGTGATATACAGTTCCGTATAGGCCAGTTGCCAAAGGAGAAAATTACTCAGCCTCAACTCACCACTCGTACGAATCAGCAGATCCGGATCAGGGAAAGGAGATGTGGTTAAATATGCGGAAAACATCTCAGGCGTGACATCTTCCTCGCGAATCGCACCCTTTTTCAAGTCATTGGCAATGCGCAAAGCTGCCTTGACGATTTCCCATCGGGCGCCGTAACTCAATGCCAGGATAAGAGTCATTTTATCCCCCCCCTCCGTATCCTCTATCACCTGAAAAAGGGTTTCTCTCACATCTTCTGGAAGGCGATCAAGATCACCGATTGCCTTGAGGCAAATCTCATTTTCTAAAAGATTACCCCGCTCCTTGAGGAGATAATTTTTAAGCAGTCTCATCAAAGCATTGACTTCCGATGCCGGCCGGCGCCAATTCTCCACGGAAAAGGCGTACAGAGTAAGGTACGCAATCCCCATCTCACGGCATGCCTCTACCACATCACGCACAGCGTCAATCCCCTTTTCATGCCCCTTGATGCGCGTCAGAAATTTCTTCTTCGCCCAACGCCCGTTGCCATCCATGATAATAGCAATGTGTCTGGGGAGTTTAGCCGGATCAATTCTATTTTTAAAATTATCCATCTTTGTCTTGTTTTTGTCGCTTTCAGGCATGACTGTTTATCCTGAACGTTTTTTATCACAAATATCTTGACAGATAAAGGGGAATAAGATATAAACATACAAATAGCGCGGGGTGGAGCAGTTCGGTAGCTCGTTGGGCTCATAACCCAAAGGTCGCAGGTTCAAATCCTGCCCCCGCTACCATAGTAAAATTAAGGGGTTAGGTTGGTTTCTGACCCCTTGCTGTTTGAAAGTTTTAGCTGTTCTCAACTGTCTTCCCAACAAAAGTTGGCGCTTTCGGTCTGAACTTTCTCTTTCGCCAGGCAATAAAATCATGCCCCCCTATTTGTTCTCAGCATGTCTGAACCCTAGTGTAATATAACAGATAAAAGGTTACTAAATAATTACTTGATCATTACAATTCTTTAATGTTTGGGTTATATCATCTCTGTTACGGTGGTAAATTCCTTCTGTTTTTTCCGGGCCTGGGTAGGGTACCCCCCGTCGACTTTTTGGGAAGGGCGGGGGAGTTGTTATATTCAGGAACGAGACAAAAGCGTTATATTAAGATGCCTAGCAACATAAGAGATAACCCACATACAGTCAGGGCAGCCAATTTGGAAAACACATATAACTTTACGTGAAAAGCAGCCCTTCCAAGATCACCACGCTTTTTGCGGGCATGTTAACCCATTTTAACCCTCGCTCAAAGTCAATGCCTTGCCCCTTCAAGCGAAAAATCCCCCTCGCCTCATCCCGGTATGGAGGGCCATTTTCATGATTACCCCCACCTGTGGGTGGAGATCTTCCTCAATGGCTTTTAAAAGGCATTTCAACTACTCCAGTCCAAGTCCACGGTCTTTCCATCGTTCACTTTCGGCATTTTGATTTTGAAGCCTAGTGGTTGACACAATCGCTTTTCTACTCCATAATCAAGCATCCGCCTTAAAAGCTCTAAAACGGTTCCTGGTTATTCCGGACGCTCGTTTTCTGCTTAGGCGGATGTTACACGCGATGTATTAAGGGGTTTTGGTAACGTGGGGGAAAGAGGGGTAAAAGATGTCCCTAGCGCTTGTAACCCAAAGGTCGCGAGTTCAAATCTTCACCCCCGCTACCAAAAAGCGTAAAGGAGAATGGTTAAACCCGCTCTCCTTCTCTTCTGCTGTCCTTGCAAAAGGGATACACATGGCGGGAAACAGATTAAAATCATTCCTTTTCCCAAAACTAACCCCACGCTACCTGATCCGGCTTGCCCTGATTGCCCTGGCCGCCGTGATTTTCTTTTCATGGTTCTGTATCCCTGCAAGGATTGACGGCATCAGCATGGAACCGACCTATCACAACGGGAGTTTCACCTTCTGCTGCCGGATTCCCTACCTCTTTCATCTTCCCAGGGCAGGGGATGTGGTCATGATCCGGATGTCTGGCACACGGGTCATGTACCTGAAACGGGTGGTGGCACTGCCAGGGGAGAAGGTAAGCTTTCAAAATGGCTATCTGTATATCAATGGGAAATTAAGGCAAGAGGATTACGTCGTGACCCCCTCTGACTGGAACCTCCCCCCGCGAAAAGTTAAACCTGGTCACGTCTATGTCGTGGGAGATAACCGGAATATCCCAATCGAAAAGCAGGTCTTTGGGCAAGTCGCCCTTTCACGAGTTGTTGGGAAAGTACTATGGTAAGCCGCAAACCCTTACTTACGTCCTTTTTATGCCTCGTGCTGATTCTCGGTGCCTTCGCGTTGATCCGCCTCAACAAACGCGACCCAGAACGTATCAGGCACAATCTCGCCCTTCTTGGCAGAATGGTCTCCAAATCAGCCAAAGAAACGCCTAAACCTTTCCTGGCAAAGATAAGAGAAGCGAAGATACTACTGGATAAATCATGCCAGATCATCGTGGATGAAGAGGCAATCTCAGGAACCTACAACCCGCAGCAGGTTGCCGCGCTTGTTGAGCGTTTTCAGGGACAGATTTTAGAAGCCCGCCTGTCCTTTTATGATATAAAAATCAGCTTTCCCGAAAAGCATGAAGCCATCATTCATTGCACCGCGCGTCTCAAGGGAGCAACACAATCAAATGAAAGATTTGATGAATTCAGGGAACTAAAAATACAAGCCAATAAAATAAAAGGAAAATGGCGCTTTACCCGGTTTCAAACCATCGAGGCTCTGGAGAAATAGGATAAGGGAACTCAGACAAAACGGCCCATTTCAACACCATAAGCACGATAGACAAAGATAAAATATAGACAGGGGGTCTTAAAAATGGAGATTGTTAACCATTTTTGCCAACGTTTTGAGCAAGATGATTCTGATGCCTTTGCCGAGCTGTTCACAGATGATGCCATTTATGTGGATTCCCTTTACGGGACTTACAAGGGGCGGAAGGCAATTAAAGATTTTCACGAAAGGTGTCATAAAGAGGCAAGGGAATACAGGTTTTCACCCATCAGTCATCTGTACCGTAACGACGAAGCGGCTGCATTTGAATGGAAATTTAGTTTCGTTTCCCTTATGCCTACCAGCATGGGCAAAAAGATAACCCTAAAAGGAGCAGGTTTTTTGACCCTGAGAAATGGGAAAATAGTCTCCTACAGGGAATACGCTGACAGTATTGCCATACCATTAAAGGGCAATATCCCCGATGACAAGATCATGAAGTTTTATCACCACAAATATCAAGCTGACTCAGCATAGGTATGAACTCATAACATACCTTTGTGCGAAGACTCCTTTTTTATACCCGTGCTCATCGTGCGCCCAATTCTTCAACTTTTTGCGAGGGCATCAAGTCTTAACCCTCATATCTCAAATTTCAGGTCTTTAAACAGCGGCCATTGACTTTTCTCTATGGCGGTCTTCATTTTAAGAACGTATTCAGGCCGTATTTCATCCTTCCACCTGGGGTACCCACCCCGCCAGACATAACGGAGCAAGGCATGAAACCCGGCAAAGGTAAAACGATACTCTCCTATTGCCACCCTCTCCTTTTTCCCGTCAACCTTAAAGGGAGTCGCCCTCTCCTCCCCATACCTGGTGACAATCTTTTCAATGACCGGGCGTGTGAGAAACCCGTCAGGATTCTGCTTGAATCCCTCTGGCTGATGTGGGAAGGCAAAGTTTTCATAGACCTCTCCAATAAACCCGATCAAATGGATTCCTGAAATAGCCCCTTGCAGATCGCCAATATCTCGTACGGGGATATCATAAATTTCCCACAATTTTTTGTAATACCTCTTCGGCTGTGACACTGCCAATCGAGCGACTCCCCGGCAAAAATCAGACGCGAAGAAGAAATAATGCTCCAGCAACAACATGTCCGTTTCGATGTTAAAAAAGCCGAAAGCGATAGGCCCATGACTTTCAGATTCAAAGGCCAATGGCATAATACTTTCCTCCCTCTTTAGGATACAGCGTGACACAATCGAGGCCTTTATACAAGCACAAATATATTTTGTGCATTCATAAAAAGAAAATTCCAGGCAGTTAAGTTTCACTTGATAAGTGATTAGATGCTAAATAGATACTGGTAATTTAAGACTAAAATCTGATCGGTGGGTAACATACAACAGTTTACTTTAATTTATTACAGCTTTTAAAGTAACAAACATATTTACCTTGGGTCTTTAACGTTTGAACGCTACAAGGCTATCAAACTTCAGGCAAAAATCATACCTAATCCATTGACTTTGCTCATGGGTTGATATATCTTTTTTAGAGGAGGTTATGCACAAAACACAATGAAATATGTTGTACTTGTCGGGGATGGGATGGCAGATGAAACGATTCAGGAACTTGGGGGAAAGACCCCCCTGGAAACCGCCCATACCCCCAATATTGATATTATCGCGTCATCGGGGGCCGTTGGAGAGGTCAAGACGGTTCCTGATGGCTTTTCACCCGGGAGTGATGTTGCGAACCTCACCCTGATGGGATACGACCCGAAGAAGTATTATACAGGGCGCGCCCCTCTCGAAGCCGCCAGCATGGGGATTCATCTCAACGATGATGATGTGGCGTATCGTTGCAACCTTGTTACCTTGGAGGTGTTGGGACTTGCCATCTACATGCGGGATTTCACGGCGGGTCACATCTCATCAGAAGATGCGAGGGTTCTTATCGAAGGCTTGAACCCCCATTTCCCGCATGAGGGTATTACCTTCTACCCTGGCGTGAGTTATCGCCACCTTATGGTCTGGAAATCAGGCAGTGCCGATGTCACCCTGACACCACCCCACGACATCATCGGACAAAGTATAGAAAATTACCTGCCTTCTGGTCCAGCATCCCAGAAAATTATTCAATGGACCACAACAGCACAAATCTATTTAAAAAGTCACCCTCTCAACCAGGAAAGAATGACCAGGGGGGAAAATCCCGCAAACTCCATCTGGTTGTGGGGACAGGGTAAAAAACCTGCGATTCCAACCTTCCGCGAGCTATACAACCTCTCGGGCGGGGTGATCTCCGCCGTGGATCTTGTCAAGGGAATCGGCCTCCTATCAGGCCTTGAAGCCCCTGATGTCCCCGGCGCGACAGGTTATCTGGATACAAATTACGCCGGAAAGGTTTCTTCCGCGCTGAAGATTCTGAAAACAAAGGACTTTGTTTTCATCCACATCGAAGCCCCCGATGAAGCGGGGCACAGTGGGATTCTGAAAGATAAGATACAAGCGATTGAAGACTTCGACAAACATGTGGTGGGACCAATGTTTGAGGCCCTGCAAGACATGCGGCCCTTCAGCCTCCTTATCCTGCCCGATCATCCAACCCCTCTGTCTATACGCACACATACCAGTAACCCCGTTCCCTTCCTCGCCTATGATTCCGAAGGAAACTTTAAAGAACAAGCGGGTCACTCTCAACCTTTCACAGAAGCCGGCGCCTCGGCAAGTCCATTAAAGATCTATCAGGGGCACCTTTTGGTAAAATCATGGCTACAGGGAAATCTTGAGCTCGGAGCTATTCAATGAGAAGTAAGTTTATATTTGTCACAGGCGGGGTTGTCTCATCCCTGGGGAAGGGGCTGGCCTCCGCCTCTATTGGCGCGTTGATGGAAAGCCGGGGCCTGACCGTTACATTCCTGAAATTTGACCCCTACATCAATGTGGATCCAGGAACAATGAATCCCTTCCAGCATGGGGAGGTTTACGTAACGGAAGATGGGGCGGAAACTGACCTTGATCTGGGTCACTACGAACGCTATACCCATGTCACCCTTTCCAGAAATAACAACTGCACTACTGGAAAGATTTATAACTCTGTCATCACAAAGGAGCGCCGAGGGGATTATCTGGGCGGAACTGTTCAGGTTATCCCCCATATCACGGAGGAGATAAAGTCAAATATCCGTAAGCTCGCTGATGGAGTGGATATCGTTATCACGGAAACTGGGGGGACAGTCGGTGACATAGAAAGTCTGCCCTTTCTCGAGGCCATCCGCCAGTTCAAATTAGAGGTTGGAAAGGAAAACGCCCTTTATATTCACCTCACCCTTGTGCCCTACATCCCAACGGCGGGCGAACTCAAAACAAAACCGACCCAACACAGCGTCAAGGAATTAAGAAGCATCGGGATACAGCCCGATATCCTTCTGTGCCGCACCGACCGCTTCCTGCCTAAAGAGGTCAAGGCCAAGATCGCCCTCTTCTGCAATGTGGAAGAAGATGCCGTGATTACGGCTAAGGATGTGGACACGATCTACGAAGTACCTATTGTCTTTCACAAAGAAGGCCTCGATGAGATCATCGTTGACAAGCTAAATATCTGGACAAAGGCGCCGGATTTATCCGACTGGGAAAATATTGTTGAAAGAATCAAATCCCCGAAAGAGAGTGTAACCATTGCCATTGTCGGTAAATATGTTGACCTGACTGAATCGTACAAGAGCCTCAACGAGGCCATCACCCATGGAGGAATGGCCAACCATTGCCGGGTAAACCCGCTCTTCGTCGACTCTGAAACCATCGAAAGTGACAAAGATGCTGCGAAAAAACTGGCCAGCGCCGACGGGATCATTGTCCCCGGGGGATTTGGAAACCGCGGAATAGAAGGCAAGATTCACACCATCCACTATGCCAGAACACAAAAGGTTCCCTTCCTGGGCATTTGCCTTGGCATGCAACTTTCCGTTATTGAATTTGCGAGGAATGTGGCAGGCCTCAAGGGTGCGCACAGCGAGGAATTCGACCCCAAAACCCCCTATCCCGTTATCTACTGGATGAGTTACTGGAAAGACCAGAAAAATAAGATACAAAAACGGGAGGGAGATATCCCCATGGGAGGGACCATGAGGCTCGGCGCCTACCCCTGTGTTTTGGCCAACCCAAGCCTGGCATGGGATGCCTACAAAACGGAAACAATTCAGGAACGACATCGGCATCGATACGAATTCAACAACAAGTTTCTGGACGTTCTGGCGAAAAACGGCCTGACGGTAACCGGAAAATCACCGGACGGGGAGCTCGTAGAAATCGTAGAATTAAAGGATCATCCCTGGTTTCTTGGATGCCAGTTTCACCCGGAGTTCAAATCCGTTCCAAGGAATCCCCACCCCCTGTTTGTTTCCTTTATCCGGGCGTCTCTGGAAAATTCAAGGAACATCGAAACCTCATGATACTGAAATGATACTGAAACGCGCGAAAGAAATCCTGCTAAAAGAATCCGAAGCTATCCGAGATGTGGCTGGTCACCTCGATCATACCTTCAACCGGGCCGTGGACCTGATTCTGAGTGGAAAGGGTAAGGTAGTCACCACCGGCATTGGAAAGTCCGGGCTGATCGCCCAGAAGATTGCGTCCACATTCTCAAGCACGGGGACGCCTTCGTTTTTTCTCCATCCGGCAGAGGCGTTACACGGCGACCTCGGCATGGTGGAGAACGAAGACATTCTCCTGGCTATTTCAAACAGCGGAGAGGCTCCAGAAGTTGTTAGAATTGCCTCCTCACTCAAACGCATTGGCGTTAAAATCATCGTTATCACCCAAGATGCAAACTCCTCTCTGGGGCAACTGGGAGACATCTTCATCAGAGTAAGCGTACCAGAGGCATGCGGTTTCGGATTTATTCCCACCTCTAGCACCACGGCAACCTTGGCCCTTGGGGACGCCCTTGCGATAACGGTCCTGGAGAAACGGGGCTTTACACAGGAGGATTTTGCCTCCCTTCACCCCGGTGGAGCGCTTGGCAAACGTCTTCTGCTCAAGGTAGAGGAACTCATGCATGTGGGAGACAGGCTTCCCATCGTAAATACGGATACACCTATGAAAGACACAATTTACGAGATATCCTCCAAGCGCCTGGGGGTTACCTGCGTCTGTGACCCGGAGGGTAAAATGGTCGGTGTCATCACAGACGGGGACTTACGGAGAGCGATTGAAAAGGATGGGAATCTTCTTTCCAAAACCGCCAAAGACATCATGACCTATAACCCGAAACGAATCAAGAAAGATGCCCTGGCCTCTGAGGCCATCCAAAAAATGGAGGAATTTGCCATTACCTCTCTTTTCGTTGTTGAAGTGGAAGAACCCCAAATTCCCATTGGTGTCGTCCATATTCATGATCTATTGAAGGCGGGGGTGCATTAGACACCGTCATGACAGCTCATAAAAAGATAAACAGATTGCGGATTTTCATTCTCTGTATCATCGGGGCCTTTGTCATTGCCATTTCAACGGTTATTTACATCAACGTGAAACTGAAAAATCTCGTAAAAACCCCCAAAAACCTCGTGAAGCTATCCAGAAATATTCCCGACCTCCGGCTTGAAAACGTTCATTACGAAAAGACTAGAAAGGGCCAAACAGAGTGGTCAATCGATGCCCGTGTCGCACACCACTTCGAGGGCAAAGACCTGCTGACCCTGGAAGTTGTAAAAATGCTTTATTACGGGATGCCAAAGAGAACGGTTCTTATTGTTGGGAAACAGGGAAGAATCAAACCATCGACAAAGGATGTGGAGCTTCTGGGAGATGTTCACATAAAGAGCAGTGACGGGTACAAGCTCCGGACCAATTCCCTCAAATATTCGTCGAAAACTTCACTGATTACCACCAATGACCGGGTCTTTATCAGCGGCAAATCCTTTAATATCTCAGGCGTGGGGATGGAAATGAACATCAAAGATGACAGATTGAGCATTTTGCACGCTGTTCAAACGACCTTAAAGAGAAACTTCGTCAAGGGAGGTATCCCAAAGCTGGGGTTTTAAATGAAGAAATCTATCATCCTTTTCATAATGATCGGACTGTTAGGAATCTCTCTTCCCCTTTCCGCCTCAAAGCGCAAAGCCACATCTGCGAAAAAAGTTAACAAAAAGCCGTCTTTATCGAAGCGCATGTTCAATTCTGAGGGGCCGATTCACATCATCTCAAACCGCCTGGATGCCGACAACAAGAAACGGGTGATTACATTTTCCGGGCATGTGGTTGCGAAGCGTTCCAATCTGACCCTCACATGTAACAAACTGACGGTGCTTTACGTCGCAAAAGGTGGCGAAATCTCTAAAATAACGGCCAAGGGCAGGGTCGTTATCAAACAACCCCCTCGCCTGGCAACGTGTGAAACAGCCATCTTTTTTCAGAAAAGCAACAAGGTTGTCCTGATGGGAAGCCCTGTACTCTCAGAAGGCAAGAACAGGGTCAGTGGTGATAAAGTGACTTTCTTTCTAGACAGTGATAAAACCATTATCGAGGGAGGAAAGAAAGGAAGGGTCAGCACAACGATTGTCCCAAAATCCCAGGCAGTCCCTTTCAAGGCCAAACCATGAGCACACTCAAAGCTCAAAATCTGGTTAAGAGATTCGGGAAGAAAGTGGTGATTCGTGGGGCTTCTTTAAACGTCCATTCTGGTGAAGTCGTTGGTTTACTAGGCCCGAACGGTGCTGGTAAAACAACCATTTTCTATATGATCGTGGGACTCATCAAACCTACACAGGGCTACATCATCTTTGACGGGGAAGATATTACCCCCTTCCCCATGTATCTGAGGGCCAGACGGGGGATCAGCTATCTCCCTCAGGAATCCTCAGCGTTCCGAAAATTAACGGTAGAAGAAAACATCCTTGCCATCCTGGAAACACTCGACCTCCCTAAACCAGAAAAAAAGAGGAAATTAAACAGTCTCCTGGGTGAGCTTAACCTTCGACCCATTGCGGACCGCAAGGCCTTTCTCCTTTCCGGCGGAGAGAGAAGGCGTGTGGAAATCACTCGTGCCCTTGTTCTGTCACCAAAATTCATCCTTCTCGATGAACCCTTCGCCGGCATCGATCCCATTGCCGTAGGGGACATTAAAGCCATTGTCCAGCACCTCAAGGAAAATGGCATCGGAACCATTATTACAGACCATAATGTAAGAGAAACACTTGGGGTTTGCGACCGAGCCTATCTTATCAATCAAGGCAAAATCCTGATGCATGGCACACCCCATGAGATAACATCAGATCCCATTGCCAGAAAGATTTATCTTGGGGAAGATTTTTCTCTTCCAGAAAACATGACCAGCCCAACCAGCCAGGTGGGGGGACAGAGGTAGAATCGGGAACCACTCATGGCACTTGAAATCAAACAGCAGCTCAAATTAACCCAGCAACTGGTTATGACACCCCAATTACAGCAGGCATTGAAACTGCTGCAGATGTCACGACTCGAATTGCTGCAAACCATACGCCAAGAGATCCTTGAAAACCCTGTTCTCACGGATGAAGTGGAATCAGCAGAAATTCCAGAGGAATCCATCCCCGACGTTGAAAAGGAAATCCCGGACGCAGAAATGGAAATGCTGATGGACTTCAATTGGGAAGCCTATATGGACAGCCACAGCCTTTCCACCTCCTACCCCAATTCCTATGAAATGTCTGAGCCCTCACCTAATTACGAGAATTTTATCCAGGCCCGGTCCTCACTGTACAAAGATCTCCTTTGGCAATGGAGGCTGAACTGCCAGGATGACCGAAGCTTTGAAATTGGAAAATATATCATAGGTAACCTTAATGAAAACGGATACCTAAGCGCAGATTTTGAAGACGTTTCTAAAGATTTAAAGCCCCTAAATCCCACAAGAGATGAATTTGAGGCAACCCTATCCCTGATTCAACAATTAGACCCACTGGGAATCGCAGCCCGAGATCTCACTGAATGCCTCCTTATCCAGTTAAACAATAAAACCCCGAAGAATCCCCTGGCCGAAGAAATCGTAAAAAACCATCTGACGCTTCTGAAACGAAGAGATATTCCCAAACTGGCCAAGAAACTCTCCGAATCACCAGAGAAAATTACGGAAGCCATTCAACTCATCTGCGAACTGGACCCAAAACCGGGGAGAACCTATACCCAGGACCCCATTTACCATGTCATTCCTGATGTTTATGTTTACAAAGCAGACAATGAATTTCTTATCGTTCTCAACAACGAGGATATCCCCACCCTGCAGATCAACCCGCTTTACCGGGCGCTTCTACGCAAAAAAGAAGAGCTTTCTAAAGAGGCCCGTGAGTTCATAGAGAAAAAGATGCGCTCCGCCATTTGGCTCATAAAAACCATCCAGCAACGGCATAAGACTATTTACAGGGTCACGGAAAGTATTGTACGTTTCCAGCAGGATTTCCTTGAAAAGGGTGTCCAGTTTCTCAAGCCTATGATTCTCAAGGATGTGGCCAATGACATCGGTATGCATGAATCCACCGTGAGTCGCGTGACTCAGGGTAAATACATCTCCACACCCCAGGGATTGTACGAGTTCAAATTCTTCTTCACCAGCGGTGTCAGATCCACGCGTGGGCCGGACATCTCCGCTGAAAGTGTGAAACATATGATTCGCCAAGTCGTCATGAACGAAGACCCCAAAAATCCACTCAGCGACGAGCAGATCGTCAAGCTTCTGTCCCGGTATCACATAAAAATAGCAAGGAGGACCGTTGCAAAATACAGGGAAGCCATGAAGATCCTGCCATCCAAGGACCGAAAAAAAAACTTCTAACAGGAGGGCACAATGGACACACATTTAACGTTCCGTCACATGGAATCAACCGATGCAATCAAAGATTATACAGAAAACAAGCTTGAAAAAATTAAAAAGTACGTCCAGGAACCTCTGGACATCCATGTGATTTTTTCGAAAGAAAGGTTTCAATACCTCATAGAAATTAACCTTTCAGGGAACGGGTTAGAACTTCACGCGGAAGACAGGAATGAAGACCTCTATGCTGCCATAGACCTGGTTATGGATAAGGTGGAAAGACAATTAAGAAGGCTAAGAGATAAGCGAAAAAATAAAAAATCACCCAGCAGCGATCGTTCTTTCAAACCTGCCGTGCTGGAGCAGGATATGTCACAGAAAACCCCAAAAATAGTAAAATCCAAGGCCTTTGTCGCAACTCCCCTGACTATAACGGAGGCCATAGATGAACTTGAAGGGGATTCAAAGACCTTTCTGGTGTTTACCAGCGCGGAAACGTCGCGTATCAATGTTCTGTACAAGCGAGGGGATGGAAACTTTGGGCTGATAGACCCAACAGAATAAGAGAGGGAAACATGAAAATTGTCGATTTTTTAAAACCTGAATTGATTATTGAAGACATTGTAGCCCAGGACAAGCAGGAAATGCTCAAGGAATTCTCTCAACTCCTTGAGAAAACCATCGGGCTCAAGGCGGACAAGGTTTTTAATGTCTTGACGGAACGGGAGAAACTTGGGAGTACCGGCATTGGTGAAGGTGTGGCAATTCCTCACGGGAAACTTCGTGATATCACGGAGCTCGTCTGTTGTTTTGGAAGAAGTCAGAAGGGCATAGAATTTGATGCCATCGACGGCAAACCCGTCCACCTTATATTTCTCCTTCTGGCTCCTGAGAATTCCGCAGGAACCCACTTGAAAGCCCTTGCAAAGATATCCAAGATATTGAAAGACCCCAACTTTCGAAAGCAACTCCTGGAAACGAAAGGTGCAGAACAACTTTACCAAATTATTAAGGAGGAAGATGACAAATTATAGCGATGCGACCATCGACACCACCATTGAGGTTAAGGAACTTTTTGAAAACCCGGACAGAAAATTCGAGCTGCAGCTTTTAGCCGGTAAAAAGGGCCTCAATCGGGAAATTAAAGACCCTCATATCCAGAAACTGGGGTTGGTTCTCGCAGGCGAATTCCACTATCTCAACCCACACCGTATTCAATTATTTGGCAACAAGGAAATCACCTATCTCAATGGCCTGACTGAAGAAACTCAAAAAGATATCCTCGAAAAGATGGGGGAGAAAAACCCCTGCTGTTTTATTATTTCAAGGGGCATGTCGGCACCTGAAAACCTCATCAATGCCTGTAACCATCGCAATATTCCCCTTTTTTTAAGCCCCCTAAAAACATCGCAACTCATTGATTACCTTAGCCAGTTCTTGAAAGAACGTATGGCTCCAACCACGACAGTTCATGGCGTTCTGCTGGATGTGTTTGGGGTCGGAGTTCTCATCTTGGGGAAAAGCGGCATTGGAAAAAGTGAGTGTGCTTTGGACCTCATCACTCGTGGGCATCGCCTGGTCTCAGACGACGTCGTCAAAATCATACAAACAGAACCCACAACCCTTTTCGGAACAAGCTTCAATCTCATCAAAAATCTCATGGAAATTAGAGGATTAGGCATCATCAATATCCGGGATCTCTTTGGCGTGGAAGCCATCAGAAAAAGAAAAAAAATAGACCTGGTTGTGGAATTAGTGGACTGGCTATCTATTGAAAAACCGGAAAGGCTGGGACTGGATCAAAAAACGTTAAAGATCCTGAATGTAGACATGCCTTTTATTCGCATCCCTGTGACACCAGGTAGAAACCTGACGACTATTATCGAGGTGGCCGCCAGGAACCATATCCTAAGAATCAGCGGCATCCTGACACCTATGGAGCTAGAAAAGCACCTGTTAAAAAAAATGCGGGAAGAACCCCATGGCTAAAAAAAACACCCCCTTTCAAATTGTCTGGATTAGTGGGCTTTCAGGATCAGGAAAAACTACCGCGATAAAGGCGCTAGAGGACATCGGGTATTTCTGTATCGACAACCTTCCCATTATTCTCCTTCCTACCTTTATCAATCTTATAAAGAATTCGAAACTCGACATCAACAAAATAGGCCTTGTTGTCGATATCAGGGAAAAGGAATTCTTGAAAGACGCAAAAAAGGTTCTCGCTCAAATAAAAAATTTGAACGCAACACTCAGGATATTTTTTCTTGAATCGTCTGATGATGCTCTCATTACACGCTTCAAAACGACACGGAGACAGCATCCCCTGGCCCCTACCGGCAAAATTATCGACGGGATTCAGCTGGAAAGGGAAAACCTCTCTTTTTTAAAAGAAATGTCGGATCAAATTATCGACACCTCAAACCTCTCGATTCATGAATTGAGAAAACGTATCATTAACACATTCGCACAGGAAGATTCCCAACCCGCCATGTCGTTAACCTTTCTCTCGTTCGGGTTTAAATACGGGTTGCCTGCAGAGCTCGACCTGCTTTTCGATGTGCGTTTTCTGCCCAATCCCTTTTTTGTGGAAACCCTCAAAAACTTGACAGGTCTGGATGAATCTGTTAAAAGATTTGTTCTTAACAATAGCGTTGCGAAGGAATTCCTGTCCCATGTTGAGGGGTTCTTGAAATTTCTCATCCCTCAATACCATGAGGAAGGAAAGGCCTACTTAACGATAGGGATAGGTTGCACGGGGGGTGTTCATCGATCCGTAGCGATTGCACGTGAATTAAAAGACCGATTCTTGAAAAATTTAAAGGGTTCATCCATTCTCATCAGGGATGAATTCAGGGATGTTGGATAGGTCATGAAAGGAATTGTCATCGTCTGCCACGGTGATCTCGCCGATGGGTTTGTAAGTGCGGCTAACATGATTCTCGGGGAAAGCGAGAATTTGAAAACCGTTTCAGTAGATGTTACACAGGAACCTGAAACAATCCAGGAAACCGTGCATAAAGCCATCCAGGCGGTCAACAAAGAAGATGGCGTAATTATCTTGACCGATCTGTTTGGCGGGACCCCAACCAATGTATGCCTCCCCTTCCTCGAGCCCGGTGAGATAGAGATTATAACCGGCATCAACCTCTCCGTTGTGGTCAAACTTTTGAAGGACCGGGACAAATATCCCATCAAAGAGCTCAAGGAAAAACTGGTTCAGAGCGCCATAAAGAATATTCAAGATCCCTCGGATGTCCTTAACCTTGGAAAAACAAACCAAACCCCAAAAAATTAAGAAAACGCTGACCATACAAAATCAATTAGGGCTTCACGCAAGGGCCGCGGCCGAGTTGGTGAAGGTCACGAGCGAATTTCGTTCGGAAGTCATCCTAAACAAGAATGGACTTCAGGTGAACGGGAAAAGTATCATGGGAATCATGATGTTAGCGGCTTCAAAGGGAACAAAGGTGGTGGTCTCCATTGAAGGGCCTGATGCCGAGGAATGTATGGAAGCGGTGGAAAAAATATTCAACGATAAATTTGGGGAGGACTGATTTTTTCAACGCTGTTACAGGTTGAAAGTTTGTAAATTTAATGTTATACAACCTGAGTTTAAAAAGCACCGCGCAAGCTAAAACCATCAATTAAAGGAGGATAATTTAATGTCCATGACCAACTTCTTGTTTACCTCAGAATCCGTTACCGAAGGACATCCCGATAAGGTAGCAGATCAGATATCTGACGCGATTCTCGATGCAATCCTGAAAGACGACCCGGTTGGAAGGGTTGCATGCGAAACACTCGTGACCACGGGAATGGCACTCATTGCAGGAGAAATCACAACAAGCTGTTATGTCGACATACCAGAGGTCGTACGAAGCACGATCAAGGAAATCGGCTACAATGATTCCTCCATGGGATTCGATTGGGAAACCTGTGCTGTGATCACATCCATCGACAAACAATCCCCCGATATTTCCATTGGTGTAAGCGAATACGAAGGCCTTTATAAGGAACAGGGCGCGGGAGACCAGGGCCTGATGTTTGGGTTTGCCTGCGACGAAACGACAGAACTGATGCCCATGCCCATCGTTTATGCGCACCGCCTTACACAACGCCTCGCAGAGATCAGGAAACAGGGCATCGTGGAATTCCTCCGTCCGGATGGTAAATCCCAAGTCACTGTCGAATACCAGAACAGCCATCCGGTAAGAATCGATGCTGTCGTTCTTTCCGCACAGCACACACCATATGTAAAATACGAAACTATTCGTGAAGCACTTATTGAGGAAGTCATCAAAAAGGTGCTCCCTGCCGATATGCTGGATAAAGACACCAAATACTATGTCAACCCCACGGGGCGCTTTGTCATGGGAGGCCCCCACGCCGATTGTGGCCTGACGGGCAGGAAAATTATCGTTGACACATACGGTGGCCAGGGGAGCCACGGGGGAGGCGCTTTTTCCGGAAAGGACCCCTCAAAGGTGGACCGAAGTGCTTCTTACATGGCGCGATATATCGCCAAGAATATCGTCGCTGCGGGCCTCGCGAACAGGTGCGAAGTGCAAATGGCATATGCCATTGGCGTGGCCGAACCGGTCTCCGTTATGATTAACACCTTTGGCACCTCTAAAACACCCCCGGATACTATCGCAAAAATTGTCATAGAAGCCTTCCCCTTGAAACCTGCTGCAATTATCAAGTATCTCGATCTTCTGCGACCCATCTACAAAAAAACGGCGTCCTATGGTCATTTTGGCAGAAACCTTCCCGAGTTTACATGGGAAAAAACAGACAAGGTTGACGAGCTGAAAAGGCTCGCCGGGCTTTAATCCAGCGAAAGGATAGATAATGGATTTTGATATTGCCGATATTTCACTGGCCGACAAAGGAAGGCTGAGAATTGAATGGGCAGCGCAGAGCATGCCCGTATTAAACCAGATAAGGAAGCGGTTTGAAAGCGAAAAACCCCTTGAGGGGTATCGTCTTTCCGCGTGCTTGCATGTTACCACCGAAACCGCCAGTTTGGTAAAGACCTTAAAGGCGGGAGGGGCTGATGTGACCCTCTGCGCCTCAAACCCTCTAAGCACCCAGGATGATGTGGCCGCGGCGCTCGTCAGGGATGACGAAATTCCTGTCTTCGCTATCAAGGGGGAGAACGATGCCACCTACTACCATCATATTCGCTCTGCCCTTCAACACACTCCTCACCTAACGATGGATGATGGTGCCGACCTGGTTTCATCCCTGCACTTCATCGCCCTCGACAAGATTGACGGGCTCCATCCATCAGTCAGGAAATGGGCGGAGACGCTGGACAAGAAGGAACGTAAAGGCCTCGTAGAGAACGTTGTTGGCAGCACTGAAGAAACAACCACGGGTGTGATCCGCCTTCGCAGCATGGCAAACGACGGCGTCCTGCAATTTCCCGTAATTGCCGTCAACGATGCTATGACCAAACACCTCTTTGACAACCGCTACGGAACGGGGCAAAGCACCCTGGATGGTATTATCCGTGCCACCAACCGCCTGATTGCCGGCAGCGTTTTTGTCGTGTGCGGTTACGGCTGGTGCAGCCGGGGCGTTGCCATGCGGGCCCGGGGGATGGGCGCCAACGTCATTGTCACGGAAGTAGATCCTCTGCGTGCCCTTGAGGCAGTCATGGATGGCTATCGCGTAATGCCCATTGCCGATGCAGCCAGGATTGGGGATTTCTTTGTAACCCTGACAGGTGATAAAAACGTGATTCGGAAGGAACACTTTGCATTAATGAGTGACGGGGCCATCGTCGCCAACTCCGGCCACTTCAATGTAGAACTGGACATCCCTGGGCTGGAAAAAATCAGCACAAACAAGAGAAAAATCCGCGAATTCGTGGACGAATACAGGTTGGAAGACGGACGTTGCATCTACCTGCTAGGTGAAGGGCGGCTCATCAACCTCGCCGCCGCCGAGGGACACCCCTCCAGCGTCATGGACATGAGCTTCGCCAATCAGGCTCTCTGCGCCGAGTACATGGCCCAACACGCCTCCTCCCTAGAGAAAAAGGTCTATGGCGTCCCTACGGATATCGATCATGAAATCGCAAGGCTGAAACTGTTATCCATGGGTGTAACCATTGATACCCTCACGGAAGAACAAGAGGGTTACCTTAACTCATGGGAGTCTGGAACATAGCCGTGGATAAGGACGAGGAACTTGTTGAAATCTTTGTAACCCCCTCGCCCATTGAGGCGGATTATCTGCGCCTCTACCTTGAAGATCACGAGATTCCGTGTTTCGTGCGGGACCTCAGGGTTACCCCCTACCCCGTCCATGCGAAGAACATGTCAGAACAACGGCTCTATGTACCCCTCAGGGATGTCGAAAAAGCCAAGGCTCTCATTATTCAGGCCATGGAAGACCAAGAAATCACCCTTGAGGGACAATTCGCTGACGAGGATGCCCCCGTAAGCAACCTGAATAACTCCTAAAAAGACCTATATTTTTCATGGGAAATAGAGGGAGACAAAGAATGGCTGAAACAACGCTGCAAGGCCTCATCCCCCCTCTCGAAAAACGTGGCGAACTCAAGCGTGTCTCAACCCAGGTTGATCCCATCCTAGAGATAAGCGAAATCAGCCAGCGTGTCTTCCACAAAAAAGGTCCCGCGCTCCTTTTCGAGCAAGTCAAAGGCTCCAGGTTCCCCGTCTTGACCAACCTCTTTGGAACCCGGAAAAGGGTCAAAATCCTCTTTGGAAATGCCATCGAGGAGTTGGGGGAAGTTATCTCAGAGATGCTCAACACTGAGTTTCCAACTACCCTGAAGGAAAGCCTTTCCCTCTTTCCAAAGCTGAAGTTCCTCAAGGCCCTGATCCCCAAAAAAGTCACCTCCCCAGCCTGCCAAGAGGTGGTTCTTCAAAAACCAGACCTTACCTCCCTTCCCATTCTGAAAACATGGCCCAAGGACGCGGGGCATTTTATTACCCTTCCCCAAGTCATCACCCAGCACCCTGAAACAGGGACACGCAATGTTGGTATGTACCGCCTTCAGGTTTTTGATGAAGTGACTACCGGCATGCACTGGCACCCTCATAAAGGAGGGGCCCGACATTTTGCCCAATACAAGAAACTGGGAAAGAAAATGCCCGTCTCTGTTGCGCTGGGTGGCGATCCCCTCCTAACCTACCTCGCTACCGCCCCTGTTCCGGAAGGAGTGGATGAATGGAACCTCGCAGGCCTCCTTCGAGGACAACGTATTCCCATTGCTCAGTGTCTCACCAATGACCTCTACGTTCCGGCGGAGGCCGACATTGTGCTGGAGGGATACATCGACCCGGAAGAACCATTAAGAACAGAGGGACCCTTTGGCGACCACACCGGTTTCTATTCTCCTCCTGAGCCCTTTCCCGTCTTCCATGTAACATGCATCACCCACAAGCGGCGCGCCATCTATCCAGCGACGGTCGTGGGGAAACCTCCCCTGGAAGATGCCATCCTTGGAAAGGCAACTGAAAAGTTTTTTCTCCCCATCATCCAAAAACTGCTCCCTGAAGTTGTCGACATGGATCTTCCTGTCCACGGATGTTTCCATAACTTTGTACTCGTTTCCATCGACAAGCAATATCCTAAGCATGCGGCGAAGGTCGTTCATGCCCTCTGGGGGCTGGGCCAGATGATGTTCAGCAAATTCATCATAGTCTTTGATAAGGAAGCCAATATTCACGATTATGGGGAAGCCCTCTGGCGCATCGGAACCCACGTGGATCCGAAACGTGACACCTTCCTGTCGGAGGGTCCCACAGACCTCCTCGACCATACCTCTCCACTTTCCTGTATTGGGGGAAAGATGGGGATTGATGCAACACGGAAGTGGCCTGAAGAAGGCTTTCAACGCCCCTGGCCCGATGAAGTGGAGATGTCGGAGGATATTGTCAGAACCATCACGGAGAAATGGAAGGACTATGGCCTCGATTCCTGACATCTTACACCAGGCCTACGGGGGATTCGCAGAATTCCTTGAAATGATAAAATTTGAGCACACGATTTTCGCCCTTCCCTTTGCCTTTGTAAGCCTCATCATGGCCACGAACGGGCACCTTACAGGCCATCTTGTCTTCTGGGTTCTATGCGCTATGGTGGGGGCACGTACCGGCGCCATGGGTTTCAACCGTGTCATTGACGCTGAGATCGACCGTCAGAATCCCAGAACCTCCAACCGTGCCATCCCTGCCGGACGGATTTCCCACAGATTCGCTGTTTACATCAGCGTTGCCGCCTTCGGGCTTCTCGTCATCTCCGCCGCCATGCTTAACACGGCATGCCTCCTTGCAAGTCCCCTGGCCATCGCCGTTCTTATTGGCTACTCCTATACCAAGCGATACACCTCTTACAGCCATCTCGTTCTTGGTCTTGCCATATCTGGCGCCCCCCTTGGGGCCTGGTTGGCCTCGACGGGCACCCTTTCCCTTTCAGCGGTTTTTCTGGCCGCGGCCGTCCTCTGGTGGATCGCAGGGTTTGACATCCTTTACAGCCTTCAGGATGTTGAATTCGACAAAAGGCATCATCTGTATTCCATCCCCGCCGTCTTCGGCATCGGCCCCGCCCTCTGGATTGCCCGTTTTCTTCACCTTCTATGCATCCTCTTTCTCGCAAGCCTCACAGTGAGCCTCCACATGGGTCTTTTTTATATCCTCGGCCTCATCGCTGTCACACTCCTCCTCGCCTATGAGCACAGGCTGGTTTCCCCAAGAGACCTCTCCCACATTACAACCGCCTTCTTTACAATCAACGGTCTGATTAGTATGATGTTCCTGGCCTTTGTCGCAGCAGACATCTGGCTGAAATAATAGCGAAAAGGAGTCAGAAAATGAAAAAAGGAACTATGCTTCTCCTGTGCCTCACGCTGTGCCTTGCCTTTGGCACAAAAGTTTTTGCAAAGCCCGTCAGGGTTGGCGTCCTTCCCATCGTGGACGCCCTTCCTCTCTACGTGGCCGAAGAAAGGGGATTTTTCAAAAAATTACCGCGACCCGTCACCCTGATCACCTTTCGAAGCGCTGTTGAAAGGGATGCCGCCTTCCAAACAAAAAAACTCGATGCCTACTTAGGGGATCTCATTTCGGCAGCCCTGTTAAAAAGCCGCGGTTTTCCCGCCCGGGCAGTTTCGATTGTCCTTGGTAAAAAGCCGGAAGAAGGCCTCTTTGCCATCCTGTCTAGCCCAACCTCTCAGATTAGAACGCTTAATGACCTCAAAGGGAAACATGTAGCGATTTCATCCAACACCATTATCGAGTTTGTCTTGGACGGACTACTGAAGGCTCACGGAATCCCCCAGAAATCGATTGCGAAGCAGGAGATCAAGAGTATTCCCATTCGCTTCCAGATGTTGATGAATAACAAAATCGACGCGGCGCTCCTCCCCGACCCCCTAGCCTCCCTCGCACGGGTTAAAGGGGCTCACTGGATTGCGGATGACGGGCACACCAACCTCTCTCAAACCGTCTTGATCTGGAATGACAGTTTTATAAAATCCAACAGACCCTTTTTAATAAAGTTTTACGACGCCTACAACAAGGCCGTCGTTGTCATCAACCACGACCATAATGCAGTTCGGCCGCTTCTTGTAAAAAAATGCCGGCTGCCCAAACCCATCGCCAACTCCTTTAAATTCGCGGACTTTCCCCTGACCTCCACGCCTTCAAAAGAGGAAGCGTCAGCCGTTCTGAGCTGGCTAGGGAACAAGAAACTGCTTGCAAATCCCATAAAAATCGATGATTTTATCGCTCGAGAGAACCTTTTCAAGCAACATTGATAAACCCTGTGTAAAAAGTCTGAAAAGCGATACCAAATATGATTCAAGTCAGCAACCTCACGTTTACCTATCCGGAAGGTGTCGAGGTTCTAAATGATGTCAGTTTCTCCGTTAAAAAGGGAGAAAGCTGTGCCATTATCGGTCCGTCAGGATGCGGCAAGACCACCCTTCTTTATCTCATCGCGGGGCTGCTTTCCATCCAGGGGGGAGAGATCCGGGTCAACGGAACAGTCACTCCCCGCGGGAACATCCCCATGATTCTCCAGGATTATGGCCTCTTCCCATGGAAAACCGTGTGGGAAAATGTGGCTATGGGATTGGTTCTTAAACACGCCTCACACCGGGACATCAAACATAGGCTCGAACCCATCCTTGAAGAACTGGGATTGAGCCCTTTCACTTCCTTCTATCCCTCCCAACTCAGCGGCGGCCAGCGCCAGCGTGTCGCCATCGCGCGTGTTCTGGCGATGGATCCCTCCCTTATCCTCATGGATGAACCTTTCTCTTCCCTCGACGCGATGACGCGGGAGCACCTTCAGATACTCTTGGCAAGAATATGGGAAACACATCATATTACTTTTATTATCGTTACACACAGCATCGAGGAGGCAACCTTCCTTGGGAAAAAGGTCATCGTCCTTTCAGAAAGGCCCGCCTGGATTCAGGCGGTTGTGGAAAACACCCGCGCGGGAGACCCCACCTTTCGAAGCTCCAAGGAATTTTTTGACACCTCAACAAAACTGAGAAGCATTCTCTTCTCCACGAATCAGGGCACGCAGGTATGAAACGTCAGCATTACCTTGTCGGACTCCTTTCCGCCCTCATCCTGCTAATTGTATGGATCGCCATGTCGGTATGTGTTTCCGGGGGAATCATCCCCTCCCCGCTTTCCGTCATCAGGGCCTTTTCACTCCCCTCCTTCGTCCCGAATTTCCTCGTGAGCATGGGGCGTGTTATCACAAGCCTCATCATTGCCATCCTGACAGCCGTCCCACTGGGGCTTTTCTTGGGTCAAAACCCCCAATGGGACAAATGGATTGCCCCCATGATCTTCCTCACCTACCCCATTCCCAAGATAGTTTTTCTCCCCATCTTTTTCATCCTCCTTGGCATCGGAAACATCTCAAAGGTGGTGCTCATTTCCCTTGTCGTCTTCTACCAGATTCTGGTAACAACACGGGATGGAGCGCGTTCAGTCAAAAAACCCTTCATCGATGCGCTTGTCACCCTGGGAGGAAACACCCTTGATATCTACCGGCATGTGATCATTCCCGCTTGTCTCCCCGCTATCCTTACGTCTCTGAGAATCAGTATTGGCACGTCCGTAGCCATTCTCTTTTTCGTGGAATCCTTCGCCACCCGGAATGGTCTTGGGAACCTTATCCTTGACGCTTGGGGTATGGCGGATTACCCTATGATGTTCGTGGGTGTTATCGGGATGAGCGTGCTTGGCATCCTGCTGTACGAGATTGTGGAAATTCTTGAAAGAAGGTTGTGTAAATGGGCCCAGTTGTGACCCGCCCATCCCATGCCATCGTCGTAGGGGGAGGCTTGGCTGGTTGCGAGGCCTGCTGGCATCTTGCCCGCCGAAACACTCCCGTCACACTCATTGAGATGAAACCAGAGGTCTATTCTCCCGCGCACCACTCTCCCCTTCTCGCCGAACTCGTCTGCAGCAACTCCTTGAAATCCCTCCAGATAAACACGGCAACAGGCGTTTTGAAGAAGGAGCTGATAACCCTGGGTTCTCTGATCATGGAATCCGCCATCCATCACGCCGTACCTGCCGGAAACGCCCTAAGCGTCGATCGGGAAAGTTTTTCCACCTTCATCACAGAAAGAATTTCCTCCCATCCACGCATTCAGATCGATCATGCAATCATCCATAAATTGCGTGACATAAAGAAACGGCCCACCATTCTGGCAACCGGCCCACTAACCCATCCCGACCTCATTGCCGACCTGCAGCGCCACACGGGAAGCGATGCCCTCTACTTCTATGATGCCACGTCTCCCATTCTGTATGCCGACTCCATCAACACATCCATCGTTTTCAAGGGTTCACGCTACGGCAAGGGGGGAGACGACTATCTGAATATCCCCCTGACAAGGGAACAATACGATAACTTCGTCTACAACATCCTTCAGGCTGAAAAGGTTCCCCTGCACCCATTTGAATCTGAAACCTATTATGAAGGATGCATGCCCATCGAAGTCCTCGCAGAAAGGGGAAAGGACACCCTTGCCTTCGGTCCCATGAAACCCGTGGGACTGAGTAATCCCATGACAGGCAAACGCCCGTATGCCGTCATACAACTAAGGCAAGAAAACCTCTCAGGGAATCTCTTCAGCATGGTAGGTTTTCAAACTAAGATGACCTTTCGCGATCAGGAACGCATTTTCAGGACCCTTCCCGGCTTGGAGCATGCAGAATTTGCACGTCTCGGAACCATCCACAGGAATTTCTACCTTAACTCACCACAGGTTCTTACCCCAACACTGGAGCTGAAAGGCATACCCGGAATACACATTGCGGGGCAGATAAGCGGCGTAGAGGGATACCTAGAATCGACAGCCATCGGGCTTCTGTGTGCGCTGTTTTGCCTATCCAAGGAACACCCTATCCCCCCTCCCCCCCCTACCACCGTTATGGGGGGGCTCTACAGGCACCTCACCACCCCGCAGAAAAGGTTCTCCCCCATGGGGGCAAACTGGGGCCTGGTCACCCCCTTGAGGGAGCGTGTGAAACGGAAGGAGAAAAAACAGGCTTTGGCGACACGCGCCCTCCATGATATAAAACAGTGGAAAGAAGAATTAAAAAAGATCCTTGGGGAAGATGATGATAACCTGTGACCGCTGTGGTAAGCTGCTTCCGCCTGGAAGTTCAAAATACCTGATCATCATTCAGGCAACCGCCGATTTTGACGGCTTTTTCGGTATTGAGGATTTCAAGTACAGTTCAGACCTTCAGCTCGAAAAGCTGATTCAGGACCTAAAAAACGAACCGGAGGACAAAACAATGAAAGATGTGTTTGAAAAAAAGGCATTGATTCTCTGTCCTTCCTGCAAAAGGGCCTTTATGGAAAATCCCCTGAAACAAGTAGAAAAAGATACCCAACCCAATGGCCGCTTTCTTCATTAGAAAGGCCCGACAAAAAACAGACGCCCCATGACCTACCCCATCCTCCTCGTGCATGGCCTCGCCCGATTCGATTTCTTATGGAACAACCTTCTTGGGATTGACCACTCCCGTTCGCCTTTTTTGGACAGGCTGCACTACTTCAAAGGCATCCGGACCATGCTGATTCAAAAGGGATATTCCACCACTTGCGCCAGCCTTCCATGGGCTGGCGGGGTTGATAAACGTGGAGAGGCGCTTAAACGAACAGTCGTCCGTATCCTTCAGAACACGGGAGCATCCAAAGTGAACCTTATCGCACACAGCATGGGGGGGCTGGATGCCCGCCACATGCTTTTTAATGATCGAAACAAAGACCGAATTCACAGAAAAATAGCTTCGGTAACCACCATCTCCACACCGCACGAAGGTTCCCCTTTTGCAGATAGGTTCCTGGAACGTTTAGAGCCCCTGATTAAGCTGCTCAAGGCCTCCTCTCTTGACATCAACGGTTTTGAAGATGTGGGAACACACGCCTGCAAGACCTACAACACTCGGAGTGACGTTAGGGAATTCGAGACATCCTGCGAAGGCACCATCCTTTTTCAAACCTACGCTGGGCGACATCCTTACCAAGGCATCTCGTTATTCCACAAACATTCTTATACCCTCATCCATAAATTAGAGGGAGACAATGACGGCATGGTATCCGTCAAGTCTGCCAAGTGGCGCGAGCACTATTTCAAGGGAATCTTGGAAAACACCGAACATTTCAACGAGGTGGGCTGGATGAGCCCAGAACAGATCATCAGAGGACAGAATCCCAGAAAGTTTTTAAAAAGAATTCATGAATTCTATGCCGAGCTTGCCAGAAATCTGCCTTGAATGTATAAGATTAAAGCTTACCTTCCGTCATCAAAAACGATACAATCTTCACACTTCACCCTCTGATCCCGGTTGCTCAAATACCTATAGCACCCCCCTATTGCTTTCTTGTCCACCTTTCTGTGAAACTGGGAATATGTTATAACCTCTGCCGATGAATGCTGCTGAAAAAAAACCAATTATTGCAATTGTCGGCCGCCCAAATGTGGGTAAATCAAGCCTGTTTAACCGTCTGATGGGTCACAAAAAGGCGGTGGTAGAAGATATTCCGGGGGTAACGCGCGACCGTAATTATGGGGAAGCCATCCTTCTTGACATCTGGCCTGTAACGCTTATCGATACCGGAGGATTTGAGCCCGACACAAAAGAGGTGACGCGGAAACAGGTCCAGGAACAATGCCAGATGGCTATTGAAGAGGCGGATATCCTTTTCTTTGTGGTGGATGGGAAATCGGGTATCCTGCCGGATGATCAAGACCTCGCGCGCCTTTTGATCAAGACCCAAAAGCCTGTGTACCTCATGGTCAACAAGATCGATCACACGCGCCAGGAAGACCGAATCTTTGATTTCTATCGCCTCGGGTTTGAAAAAATCTTCCCTATATCCGCCCTTCACGGCACGGGTATCCAGGATGCCCTGGAAGATGTGGCTTCCCTGCTGGGAGAAATCACTTCAGGGGAAAAACAGGACAAAGGACTTCACCTTGCCATCGTGGGGAAGCCCAACGTGGGAAAATCGTCCCTCGTTAACAGCCTCCTCGGCCAAGAGCGCGTCATTGTGTCCCACGTGGCGGGAACCACACGAGACGCCATCGACACGCCCCTATCTTATAGGGATCATGTTATCACCCTCATCGACACCGCTGGTATCCGACGTAAAAGCCGCATCTCTCACAAGGTAGAACGGTATGCCGTCGTTTCCGCCATTTCGAGTATCGACCGGTGCAACATCGCTGTGCTGGTCATGGATGCAACCCAGGGTGCTACAGACCAAGACGCCAAGATTGCCGATCTTATTGTTCAGAAAGGGAAAGGGGCACTTATCGCCCTGAACAAATGGGATCTGGTAGAAAAAGAAACAAACACCCTCAAGGCATATATCCAAGGAATCTACCGCGACCTTTCCTTCTTCTCTTTCGCCCCTGTTGTTTCCGTTTCAGCCCTTACCGGAAAAAGGACTTCACACATTCTGGACACAGCCATCGAAATAGCGCAACGTGGGGCAGCAAAGATTTCCACCCCCCGTTTTAATCAGTCTCTGAAGAAAATCGCGGAAAATCACCCTCCCGGACGCCACAAGGGGAAGAGAATTAAGATTCTCTATGGCACACAAGTCAGGAATTTCCCCCCCACCTTTCTCCTCTTTTCTAATGCGCCTGAAGCAATCCCCGAGGCCTATCGGCGGTTCCTGTCCGCACGGTTGCGTGAGGATTTCGATCTCACTGGTCTACCTATTCGTCTTGTCTTCAAACAGAAATAGGCCTACGCCTCCCTCTAATTCGGCTTAACCCACCATCACCTTTTCCCACACTTGCCTCATCAGAGGTGCAACCTCTGGAACATCGGCTTCAACAATTGTCTTGCCAGCTACCATTGCCTCTATCACACCCCGATGAAACGGAATTTCCCCCACGACTTCAATTCCCTTCTGGAGACAATACGCCTCAATCTGTCGGGTATTGGCAAGATGGACATCATATTTGTTAATGCAAACCTGCGCGGGGATATTGAAATGCGCCGCCAAACTCAGCACGCGCTCCATGTCATGAATCCCTGACAAGGTAGGTTCCGTAATTATCAAGACCTTATTCACTCCAGCAAGGGCTGCCGTTACGGGGCAACCGATACCCGGAGGGCCATCAACAATAACCCACGACCGTCCCTGCTTCTTGGCAATATCAACGGCCTCTTTTCGCACCACTGTAACCAATTTTCCGGAATTCTCCTCGGCGATACCGAGTTTCGCATGAACCATAGGACCGAAACGCGTGTCTGAAACAAACCAATCTCCGGAATGCGCATCCTCCATTTTAATCACATGTTCAGGACAGGCATGGGCACAAAGTGCACAGTGGTCGCAGGCAAATAGGTCCACGACACCATCGTGAATGGCATCAAAACGGCACACGTCGGTACAAACTCCACACCTCGTGCAATTTTCAAGATCGACAACTGGATTTCTTCCCCCATAGAATGGAGACGACTTTTGAACTGTGGGGGTCAAAATCAGATGCAGATCCGCGGCGTCCACATCGCAATCGGCCATCACCTTATTCTCCGTCAGCTGGGCGAAAGCAGCGGTGAATGTCGTCTTACCTGTTCCCCCTTTCCCACTTATGATAGTAAGCTGCTTGGGATCAGTTTTAGTTTCTGTCATGATGCACCTCCTTTTGAACAACCTCAAACATCTCCAGAAACCTGTCCCTGTACTGCGGAAGGATATCAATAAGGGCCTTACCACCCGCATATCCCTGGGCTATTTCCTGCATCAAGGGAATCTCCATAAGAATAGACAAGTTCTCCTCTTGGCAATAAGCATGCACGCTATCGTCACCCGCATCCGCGCGATTGATAATGACACCCATGGGAACCCTTAACTCCCTACAAACCCCAACTGCCAGTTTCAGGTCATTGAGGCCGAAGGGCGTGGGTTCCGTCACAAGAATCGTATAATCGCTTCCCTCCACAGTTTCAATAACAGGGCATGAGGTTCCGGGAGGGGCATCCCGAAGTGTAATAGGAACACCAGTCAATGCCTCCTTCTTCAACCTCCTGATAATCGGTGTGGCCATGGGTTCACCGATGTTAAGTAACCCCTGTGAAAACACGATTCCATTCCTCGCGGGGCCATTCCTGATAATCCCAATGGGTTTTTCAATCTCCGTAATCGCGTCGACTGGACAGATATAGCTACAGGCCCCACATCCATGACAAAGTTCATCGAATACCAAAACCTTGCCACCAATGACCACAATGGCCTTAAATTCACACACACGATTACACTCGCCACACGCCGTGCAAACCGATTCGTTGACCCTGGGGACCACCAATCCTGTCGGTATTTCGTTCTCCCACTGAGGGCTTAGAAAGATATGACCGTTGGGCGCCTCTACATCACAATCAAGGTACTGAACACCCTCGGGAAGAGACAGAGCCAAGGATGTTGCCACCAACGTTTTCCCTGTTCCACCCTTCCCACTTGCCACCGTTATGGTTAATGATGTTTTCATTTACTTCCCCTTTCTATCCCCTTACCTTCTTTTTATTGTATGCGAAATAAAGACGGATAAAAAATAGGTGGGGAAGGTAGTAACTCCCCCACCCAAGCGTTTAAGGGGTTACCAGCGCCAGATACGCCCCCGGCCACCGCCAAACGCGCGACCCCGGCCACCGCCATAGGGAATTCCCCCACGGCCAACGCCATAAACGGGGCGACCATAACCGGCTATTCCATAATAGGGATAGGGAACCGCCCACCCCGTACCATAACCATAAGGCGGATACCAACGTCCGGCACCTACATACGAAACATATCCTGCCGGACGGGCACAATATCCCCGCCCACCGCCGGTCAGGGGGCCTTCACCCCTCGGCCCTGTACCATCAAATCCTGGCATGGCACACACCTCCTTTCACCCGTTTTAAGATTGGGTTAGTTTTTTCAACATTTCCTTCATTTCATTCAGATCCTTCTTCAAATCATTGATCTCTGAACGGAGCTGATCTGTCTCGGGATTGGGCCCCGGCTGCACCTGATAACCCATGCCACGCCCCATACCCATGCCACGACCCATACCCATACCACGCCCCATACCCATACCTCTGCCCATGCCGTATGCTGGCGCTGCGCCAGTATCTCCTCCAGCACCCACGCCATAGTGCGCATCTACAGAAGGCGCCGAAACGCCTTGAAGGGTCTCCTGCTTGAATGCCTCAATCGCCTGGCGTACCGTACCCGGGGGTGCCAGGTAAACCCCTACCCCAGCCGCCTGGAGGGTTTGTATAGCATTGGGTCCTACATTTCCCGTAATCACGGCTTCGGCACCCTTGTTCGCAACAAACTGTCCCGCCTGAATCCCGGCGCCACCACCCGCCATCATGCTCTCATTACCAAGGCTTTCCAGAACCTGCATCGAATCCGTATCCACAAGTAGAAAATACTGACATCTCCCAAACCTCGGGTCCAGTTCATCATCCAGGCCGGGGCCTGTCGATGTAACAATTACCTTCATTTTATGTCACTCCTTCCGGTCTTTAAAACCGATTTTATAGTCTTTTTATGACCACTTTTTGGAGCAAGCCGCTCCTATATTTTTGATAGGCCCTTTCCACTGTCATGTCACCCTGAATCCGGTAAACATCAACCCCCATCTTTTCAAAAACCCCGAAGGCGTTGGGACCAACCGCACCTGAAATGACCCCTGTGGCACCCTCGTTTATCACCTGCTGGGCTGCTTCAGTTCCGGCCCCCATTGCGGTATCCGCCGCATCGTTTCTTATGGCATACACCTGAGGTGCGCCTAAATCATCTTCGTCAACAAAGATAAAGTATGGTGCGCGCCCAAACCTCGGGTCAGCCTTTGACGCAAGACTGTCACCCATAGAAGAAATAGCTATTTTCATTTTGCCTCCATCCTCAATGCATACAGCAGCCCTGATGATGCCAACGCTAATGTTCGTGCTCCGCGCAACCGCTCGCGCCCTTTGCCTCCCCTCTGAGATAGGCGTCCAAGACATTCCGGACGATCCCCATATAGCCCGTGACCACTTCAATTCCGTATCCATTGAAAATATTTATCGCCATGGGTCCCATCCCACCGGCAATCATCACATCCACGTTTTGCGAATGGACAAACGCGGGAACCTTTCCTGGCTCATGACTATTGTAAAATGGGTTTTCAACCACGGACACATCTTGAATCTTCCCATCTTCCACATCTACCAGTGTGTAGTAGGGACATCGGCCGAAATGACCACTCATCTGACCCTCCAGCCCCAAGTTATCTTGTGACGCAAGCGCAATTTTTGGCATACCTTAACTTTCCTCCTTACGATTTATAGTGATTTTCATAAACAAAATCTGACAGTTCTTTCCTCTTTGGCCCTTCCGGAACCCTATCAGGAATTCCAATGGGTAACAATGCAACCACGGCGACACCTTCAGGAACACCGAGAATTTCCTCCGCTTTTGAGGCGTCAAACAACCCAACAATCACAGACCCCAGCCCCTGGGCGTGTGCAGCGAGACACGCATTCAATGTTGCCGCCCCCACGTCAAACATGAACCAGTCGCCTTTATCAGTTGAAACCTCCCCCTTATAAAAACCAGACCGCCCCTTTATTCCACACATCACAAGCACAACGGGCGCTTGTGTCATGGCCTTAAATGCCGGATTACCCGGCGGCAAGGTCCCAGCCAACTGTTCCTTGACCTTATTATCCTTAACCACTACGACCTCCCAGCACTGGGTATTGGCCCAAGAGGGAGTCCACTGAATCGCCTCGAGAATCGCTTGCAGTTGTTCGTCCGATATAGGATCAGGCTTCATCTCTCTTGTTGCGCGCCGGGCCCTGATCGCCTCTAAAACATCCATTATCATCCCTCCTCCCCATTCACTGTTCAGGCCTGAGAAGCCTCATTAGCCTTGGACTCCTCTACAAACACGCGCACTTTTTTTACCACCTCTTTAAACGCCAATGCCGCCTTTGAATCAGGATGGGAAATGACAAAAGGGGCACCGCGATCGCTATCCTGAACAATCTCCGGATCAATGGGGATACTCCCTAAAAAGGGAACCCCCAACTCCAAGGCCGCTTTCTTCCCGCCTCCTACCTTAAATAAGTCAATTTCCTTTCCACAATAGGGACAGATCAACCCGCTCATGTTCTCCACAATCCCGACCACCGGTACCTGAAGCTGGCGGCTAAAGGTAACTGACTTCCTGGAGTCAAGAAGTGCCACATCCTGCGGGGTCGTTACAATGATACTGCCATCCATCTGGTTGATAACCTGAGCAACACTCAGCGGCTCATCCCCTGTCCCTGGAGGCAGATCGATAATCAGGTAATCAAGTTTCCCCCAATTGACATCCTTGACAAACTGCTGGATAAGAGAATGTTTCAGAGGACCCCTCCAGACCACGGGGGTATCCCTGTCCTGCAATAAGAATGCCATGGAAACAACCTTGAAATTGGGAAAGAACTCAACGGGATTAATCCCTCCCGCCTCGCTTCCCCCCAAACGGCTGGATTCAATGCCCAACATCTTTGGGACATTCGGACCGTGGACATCTACATCCATCAATCCTACACTTAAACCTTCCTTTGCAAGGGTCATTGACAAATTAACCGCAACCGTTGTCTTGCCAACCCCCCCCTTTCCACTCATAACAGCTATACGGTGGTCAATTGTACTCAATCTCTTCGTAATAAGTTCCTGCTCCTTCTTTCTATCTTCGACTTTTTTTGCCATCTTTCACTCCCTATTCAACGTTAAAAACAGCCTAACTGACAGGCTACAATTTTAAGGTTTAATTTATTAATAAGCTTCCCCACCCTTCTAACAGACACATTAAGCTCTCCTGCAACCTTATGGGCCGCCCGACAGCTTATTTTCCCGTTTTTTGAAGCCTTCTTTATCCGCTCAATAACCTCCTCTTCGGAACTCATTGAAGTACTACCCCCCCCTTCTCATAAATTGTAATAACGACCCCTGCCATCGCTCGGAAAAACCTCTTTCCGAAGGAACGTTTCATCTCATCCGCCGCTTCAAGTCCTGTACAGTGGGATACACCAATGGTTTGTATGTTCATCCCTTTAAGGGCTTCGATGGTTTTCTTCGTCTGCCTCGGGTCCACCCTTGATAAGTGCGTTCCTCCAACCACCGTTAAGATAGGGACGTTCCCCGCCAAAGTCAAGATATGTTCCAAAATATTTACCACCCCCCTGTGAGAGCAACCTAAGATTACCACCAACCCCTGGGGTGTCTTAATGTAGAGGGATGCATCATCCATGAACGGATCACGGACAGATAACCCCTTCTCATCCTTAACAACCAGAAGTGGGTCACCCTTTTCGAAATCGTTTGCCTGTGGCACTTCACTGACATAGAAGATATCAGGCGCCACTTCATAATGGGGAGTCACAAATTTGAAATTGATCCCCCTGCTCTCCAGATAGGCCTGTGTATAGGGACACCCAATGTATTTCAGGGAACCATCTTTTTGCTTTTTATAACGCGCCACAAAAACGTCCCTATGAGCAATCACCTGCACATTCACGGAAGAACGGGCAAGACTGAGCAACCCACCCGTATGATCATAATGGCCGTGGCTCAACACAACAGTATCAATAGACGAGAGGTCCTTTCCCATTACATCGGCATTATGCCAGAAAACATCAGACTGACCGGTATCGAAAAGAACCTTTGTGTTTCCCCTCTCAATAAGGATAGAAAACCCATGTTCCGCGCGAATTCCTTCTTTCATCGCAGCGCTATTGTCACAAAGAACGCTGAGAGTTATTTTATCCATTCGTTTCACCTTGTTTGAGGCGGCTCTTTCCGTTTCGTCTGTGATACCGCCCACACTGCTTCCTTCGGCAGTTCCTTACCTTCCAGCATGGCGCAATTTCCATCAATCTCTTAACACCCGTCAGATTGATGCCATCTTCATGAATAAGCTTGCGGATACACCGAATATACTCCAAATCATCATCAGAATAATACCTGCGCCCGTTCCTTCTCTCCGGTTTAATAAGGTTTTCCTGCTCATAAATCCTCAGCGTCCGGGGATGGACCTGAAGCAAATCCGCCGCAACCCCTATTGGGTAAACCCCCTTCCCCATGTCTCCATCTCACCTCTGCCTTGCTAAAACTAATATAATGCTGTAAATATATATTGTCAAGTTTTCTGTAAATAATTATTTACAGCATAAGGGGTACGATGCTTTACACATTATCAATGGAACATGTAAAAATTGCGGGAGAAGAGGTATGGTTTTTAAGCGCATGGGGTTCAAAGGTATAGGTATAGATGGTCTCTCCAGGCCCCACTTCCACCGTCTCTTCCTCCGTTGAAAAAAGGAGCGCCCCTTCCAGCATGAAAACAACTTCCTCATAGGCATGTTCGTGCATGGGTATTTCTCCACCCGGCTCCAGAACAAAATACCGGAAAGAAAAATTGTGGTTATACGCTTCCCCTCCCGTTTCAGAATCCACAATCCACCGGATTTTACAACCGGTCACGGGGACCTTTTCCCCATGGCGTATCACTTCCTTGACCTCGATCTCGGGAACATCACTCACCTTTCTGACAATCATTTGAACCTCCAAAAACTTTTCATTTTAACTTCTACCAGGGCTTTTCAAACCACGATATTTAGCATATCCTTTAAGAAATGAAAACCGCCCACAAAGTTGCTTCTTACTCCATTGCCGTCAACGTCATCCTCTTTGCCTTAAAATTGGTTATAGCACTCATTTCGGGAAGCATCTCACTTCTTGCTGATGCCATCCATTCCTCCACCGACATCATCTCCTCCATTGCCCTTTTAATAGGGATAAAAATCTCCGGACGCAAATCCAGAAACTTTCCCTTTGGCCTGTACAAGGTGGAAAATCTTGTTTCTCTTGGGATCGCCTTTATCATCTTTCTGACAGGGTATGAAATCATCCGTGAGGTTTTCTTTGAACACAGATTTCTCAAATTAACCCGACCTTTCCTCGCTATGACCACGGCAGGGGCTGTTATGTGCATAACCTGGTTCTTCTCCGCTTACGAAATAAAAATGGGAAAGAAAGAAAACTCTCCCGCTATTACTGCCGACGGCAAACACGTCCGGACAGACGCCATCGTTTCCTTCATCGTCCTTTTGGGACTTGCCGGCAAGCTTGTTCATATTCCGGCTGAAAAAGCCGCAACTATCATTGTCATCGGGTTTATCATGAAAGCCGGTTGGGGCATTCTTCTGGAATCCATTCGAGTGCTTTTAGACGCATCTATAAACCCCAAGACCTTGAATCAAATCAGAGAGATTATTACTTCCCATCCCGCTATTACGGACATCCGGGAAATTATCGGGAGAAACTCGGGGAGTTTTACATTCATCGAAGGAAATCTCGTGGTCAAAGCGAGGGACTTCACACATGCCCATCAGATTATCGAGGAAATAACCGAAAAGGTCCGTCGGCAGATCCCGCATATTGACCGTATTGTTCTGCATTATGAACCGGCCAAGAAATCGACATTTCTTATCGCCGCCATGTTATCAGACGGTGCACAATGGCGTGTTTCAGAGCATTTCGGAGATGCCCCCTACATCGGTTGGATAGAGATTCACCTCAAGGAAAACCGCATCATCCACACGGAGGTTGCCGCCAATCCCTACGGCAATATCGAAAAGGGCAAGGGCATTAAGGTCGCTGAACACCTCATCAATCGTGGTGTCGATCTTGTTTTAACCTGCGAGTCTTTTAGCGGGAAAGGACCTGAATATGTTTTCAGCAGCCGGGATGTCAAGGTGTTTAGAATATCAGAAGAATTCATTTATCCCGATCTTATCGCCAGAATCTACAAAGAAGAAACCGGGCAGGAGTTATCGAAATCCTGAGCTTTGGTGAGGCCCCCCCTTCACGCTACCCAGTCCTCGCGATCAAACATAAGGGGAAAAAATGGTGCCGAGTCGCGGAATCGAACCACGGACACGGGGATTTTCAGTCCCCTGCTCTACCGACTGAGCTAACTCGGCACCTGTTTTTTATATAAAACAAAAACGCGAAAACGTCAAGAGAAATTTCACCCCTAACACCCACAAAAAACCCTTTCCCCGTCTAAACCTTTTTCCTTCCCACGTGTCTAATCTGACAAAGACATAAACAAAAAACCTTAGGAGGAAACAAGATGAAACAAATGGGTCATAAGGCAAGACTTGTCACCATCACCGGGATCCTCATTCTCACATTCATGGTCAGTGTCACCCAAGGTTGGGCAAAACCCCTGCGGAACCGACAACGCATGATGGAAAAAATCGAAACCATCAAGATGTGGAAACTAATGGATGCCCTGGACCTCGACAGTCAAACCGCTTTGAAGGTCTTCCCCATCATCCGGAAGATCGATAAAAAGCGGCTGGACCTGCGCGCAAAACAGCGGGATCTCCTTGATAAAATTGAAAATCTTGTCAAAGAAGGTAAGGGAAACGCCAACAGCCTTGACACCCTTGCCAATCAACTCTTCGATCTAAATGAACAGATCAGCCAACTTCCCCGGGAAGAATACAGAAGGCTCAAGCCCGTTCTGGCGGAAACACAACTGGCCAGGTACCTCATTTTCCAGAAACGTTTCCGGAAGGAGCTCATCCATCGCTGGATGCAGAACAGACGACGCAAACCGGTGCAGGAGCGCTCTGGACCCGGTGTGAGAAGCAGGAACGGACTCATCGTGCAACCTCCACAGCCACAGCCCTGATCCCCTTTTTCGTCTAATCCCCCCACCGCTCCTTCCGCTCGCGCAACTGACAAGCGGGGGACTTTTCCCCACTTGACGATAAATCCTGTATACGCTATATCTCAAACAATAACACAAAGATTCAAATCTTCATGGTAAATAAAAACCGGCAGGTCCAGAACACAATCCCTCCCTCACCTCACCCTTACAAGTTAAGTAACCTCCGCACCCTCTACCGTCTCACACGGGCATGCGCCATCTGTCCAAGAGAATGCGGCGCGCTGCGGTTATCTGGAAAAACCGGTTTTTGCGGGGTCGGGAGACTCCCGGAGGTTTCAAGCCATAATCTCCACTTCGGAGAGGAACCCCCAATCTCAGGCACGCGGGGCTCCGGTACCATCTTTTTTACCCACTGTAACCTCCGGTGCGTCTTTTGCCAAAACTACCCTATCAGCCATTTAGGACACGGTGAAACCGTCACAGTGAAAAAACTGGCCAACATGATGCTGTCGCTGCAATCACGGGGGGCTCACAACATCAACCTCGTGACACCCACACCCCATACCGCCCAAATCGCCCACGCCATTGTTATCGCCCGAGGGGAAGGACTCAATATTCCAATCGTTTACAATACCTCCGGTTATGAACGGGTCGAAACTCTTCGGCTCCTCGAGGGGCTGGTGGATATCTATATGCCGGATATCAAATTTGCCACAAGGGAAACAGGACGCGTTTACGCCCAGGCCCCGGACTATTTCGAGGTTGCCCGGAAAGCGGTCAGGGAAATGCACCGCCAGGTGGGAACCCTGACAATAGACCGGCACGGAATCGCCTTCCGGGGATTGCTCATACGGCACCTCATCCTTCCCGGCCACCTGAACGAAACGAAAACCATCCTCCACTTCATCGCGGAGGAGTTTCCACCCAACACATACATTAGCCTGATGAGCCAGTACTTCCCTGCCTACCGATCACACGAATTTCCCAACCTGTCCAGATACCTCTCAAAACCGGAGTACGAAAAGGCAAAGGGATATCTGAAAATGTTTCACTTGGAAACGGGGTGGCTCCAGGAAATGAAGTGAAGATCCGGCTCAATCTTCACGCTTTCTATAAGCAAATCCTCAAGGGAAACAACCCGTAACTGCCCGGCAAGAATCGCCTTTTCCTTCCTTGTTATGTATCTGAAAAGGAGACGCACTCCTCTTTTTTCGTTCCCGTTCCCGTGCACAAGGATAATGGAACCGTTTCGGACACGCTGACCCTTGGCAAGCCAGGCATCCGCTCCAAGGGCGACAAATCCCATCCCTCCCAACTGCTTCAGGCGGACGGAATTGAAAACCAATCCGGGGAAACGAAAGAAAGGGGTGTTGAAAATCCCGTTCCGCCGCATGCATGCCGCCTGGTTCTCAACCTCTCCGGTGAAATCAACCCTTGGGTTGACAAGAAATCCCCCCCTTACCGGATGCGTATCGGAGTGATTGACCCACGAAATGGAAAGTTCCCCCTCCTTGTTCCACTGAATCATCTGTTTCAAGGCCTTGGGATACCGTTGCATCCACCGCCCGCTCACCGCGACTGCAATGGGAAGGGGGGTATGAAGCATCTTTCCCAGCGCCACGAGCCTTTCAAAGAGTGGCAGGTTCCAGAGTTTTGTCGAGGGGCAGAGGTCAATACTGATAGCGATGGCCTCGGGGGATAACCTGCGACTCCCATGATTCAAAATCCCCCGCCCTTCGCGGATCCGCTGAATGACACTCTGAAGTGTGACATCTGGCGACTGCCCCCGGGCCTGCGAGGGGATAAAAACAGCCATTAGAAACATCAGAAACCATCCAGTGAGACCCGTCATAAAATGAATACCTCGCAATTCGGCCCTCCTCTTTCCCCGCATTGACAAGTTAGATTGTTGGTATATTATCTGACAGTGTACCTTAAAGCAAGGAGGCATCCGTGAAAATAGCCGGCGTAAAGGATCCCATAGGGCAGGTGAAGGAAACGATCAAATCCCTCACCCAGGCACCGTTCGAAATCTTTTATGTAAGAAAAAATAACGAGATCATTGAATCAAAAAACGAAACCGTTGACGGATACGAAACCGCGGTAACAGAAGGGATTTCAATTCGTATCCTCGATACTCGAAGAATAGGGTTTGGCTTCAGCACCCGTCTTGATACCGAGGGAATCCAAAAAATGGTTCGTCAAACGCTAGAAAGCCTCAAGGTCTCCGCTGAGGACCCGGCCTATGGCTTCCTGGACCCCTCAGTCCCTTACCCCTCACTCTCCCTCCATGACCCGTCCCTTCTCTCCCTGACAGCGGATCAAAAGAAGGATTCCACTATCACTATTGAACACGCGGCTCGGTCTTTTGACCCCCGGATTAAACAAATAAGAAACGCCCAAGTCACCATCCAGGAAGCTACCGTCAGGCTGTATAATTCTCTGGGCCTGGACCGCAGCTATACCGTCACCGGTATCTCGGCAAACATCATGCTGACAGCGGAGGATGGGAATGGCTCGGAGTATGGGTGGGAATCGGTCAGCAGTCATTTTCTTGATGACATTCCCTTCGGGGAAATCGGAAATCGCGCCGCCGAAAAGGCTATTACCCGACTTGGCGGCAGACCGGTCCAAAGCGGTCAATACCCTGCCATCCTCGATCAGGAGGTTGTAGCGGAAATTGTTGGACTGCTTGCCCCCTCGTTCACAGGCGAAAATCTCTACAAGGGCAAATCGGCCCTCAAAGGTAAGGAGGGACAGACCGCCTTCTCCCGCCACCTTACCCTGTATGACGGGCTTCTCTTCGAGGATGGCATGGCCGCCGCTCCCTTCGACGGAGAGGGGGAACCCGGCCGGAAAACGCCTCTCATCGACCATGGTATCGTAGCAGGGTTTCTGTTTGATCACTATTACGGTAGGAAATCAGGAAAACCCAGCACTGCCAACTGTGTCCGTTCGGGCATCTCCGTCCCGCCCACCTGCGGGACCACCAACCTTGTTGTCTCCCCGGGGACATCCTCGTTCAGGGAAATAGCGGCGGGACTTTCAAAAGGGTTTTTTATCCAGGAACTGATGGGGGTTCATACGGCCAATCCCATCACGGGGGATTTTTCCCTGGGCGCCTCCGGACAATGGATAGAAAACGGTGAGCTCTCCTACCCTGTGCGGGGGGTGGCCGTTTCCGGAAACTTATTTGAGATTCTCAAGCGTGTCGAGGCAGTCAGCCGGGAGGTCAGATGGTTCGGAACAATCGGAACCCCGCATCTCCTGATTGAATCGCTGACGGTCGCTGGGGCTTGGCGGGTTTAACGTCCAAAAATTTTCTCAAGATCTTTGAGCGTCAGAAAATATATAAAGGAACGTCCATGTGGACAGCTCAGGGGAACCGATTCACGCGTGATCTGGTCTAGAAGGCTATAAGCCTCTGGAATGGTCACCTCATCCTGCCCCCGACTTGCGCTGTGACATGCAATCGTTGCCAGGAACTTATCCGCCTTTTCCGATAAGCCCTCCATATCAGAGACCTCGGAAAACTCCTGCAGAAGCTCTCTGATGAGAGATTCCGCCTCCTCTTGTCGCACCCACTGGGGGAGAGAAACCACCCGCAGGGTCCCCTCACCAAAGGGTTCCAAAACGACTCCCATCCTCTTCAGGTAAGGTCCCGTGACCTCAACCATCTGCGCCTCTCCCCTGTCTACGGACAGCACAACGGGAAAAAGACAGCGCTGGGTGGGAACGTAATCCTTATAGGTACGCTTGAGGCGTTCAAAGATCAACCGTTCATGTGCTGCATGCTTGTCGACAATAAAAATACCATCCGAAAAGGCACCCACAATGTAGGTATTGGAAACGACACCCAGCACTCGGTATTCACTCGGAATCACGGAAGACCTGGCAGAAAAAGCGGCCGATGGAGGTAACGGTGGCCCTTCCACTTTGTATGACGGTGCATATGGTTCTGATACTGCAAAGGGAAAACGAAACAACATGCCTTTAACATCACTCCTGAAACCTGATTCTGTCGGGTCCTGGGCAACTTCACGGTCGACCGGTTCACTCGTAAACATCTGTTCCATGGCCGCCTGCACCGGATTGGGCCGGGTAGAAAGACAAGCCGCTATAGTTTTCTGTATCCAGCCAAGCATTTCATATTCATCAGAGAGACGAACCTCAAATTTTGAGGGGTGGACGTTAACATCCACTAAATTCGGGGGTAAATCCAGGCAGAGAACCCCATCCGGGATAAACCCCTTTGGTGCAACGGCATGGTAGGCACTTAAAACGGCCCGGAGTATCTTGCGATCGGTTATCCACCGACGGTTCAGGAAAAAGAAGATTCCCCGACCGCGCGCGCGGACAAAAGGAGGAATGGCAACCATCCCCCACAGGCGCGCACCATGATGGCGTGCTTCGACCGGGGTCATGGGCTGATCCAGAACGTCTTTCCATATGTGGACCATGCGTTCCTCAACCCCGGAAACGGGTGGAATATTCAGGATGCGTCGGCCATCCTGAACAACCTCCACCTGGACGTTAAGATTAATCAGGCTCAGGGCATAAAGGGTTCTGAAGAGGTGAAACCCCTCCGTCTTGTCCGATTTCATAAAGCGCCGGCGCGCCGGCGTATTGAAAAAGATATTCCGGACCTGGATCACGGTACCCGGCGCCATGCCGCACTCCTTCACCTGGCGGATCACTCCCCCGTCAAGGGTAACCTCCGTGCCTGACGCATCTTCCGGACGCTGGGTTCGAATCACCATGCGTGACACGGCGGCGATACTCGGCAGGGCCTCCCCGCGAAAGCCCAGGGTTGTCACGCGAAAGATATCCTGCTCGTCCCGGATCTTGCTCGTAGCATGCCGTTCGATACACAGCAGCGCATCCGTGCGGGACATCCCCTCCCCGTCATCCTCCACCTCCAAGAGACGCTTCCCCATTCGCTCCAGGCGAACGACAATCCGGTGTGCCCCAGCGTCCAGGGAGTTTTCGACAAGTTCCTTCAGCACGGAAGCGGGACGCTGCACCACCTCGCCCGCCGCGATCTTGTGGATAACAGCATCGTCTAACAGGTGGATGCGTGCCATGACAGGTAGGGTATCAAGGGAATATTGAATAGTAAAGGGTAAAAAAGGTTAAAGGTGAAGGCAAAATGTGAAATGTAAACGCACCAAGATGGGTTGGGCGGAAGATCAGAAAATTGCTGACTTCCAAAACTGACCCCTCTTTCATCTGGTTCTATCGATTCCATCCGCGCAAACCAGCAAAGATCATCCTCCGGCCCTGACCTTCG
>JALTEW010000454.1 GCA_027073795.1 bacterium
GGCCGGAAGTTGACCTGGGCTGCGCCAAATCCATGGGTGAATAAATCCTCCCAGTTGTTGTCTTCCACCGAGGCGCCCACAACGCTGAATTCCAGGAGCTCCACGGGAGATATGGTGAGGGCTATCCCAGGGCAGTAATAGTTGTCCGGCTCCGGAACGGTCAGACCCATGCTCTTGATAAAGATGTTGGAAAGAAACTGGGTGGTTTCATCATTCGCTGCCTCATTCTGGTCAAAAAACGGGCTGATGTCCATCTTTCCGGCATCGAGGGTCACCTTGCCCTTTAGGAAGCTGAATTCATAGTAGGCCTCAGATACCGTTAAATCCATCTGCTTGTTTTGGTTGGCGGTGGCATACGAGTCGTAGTTCGGGACACTGAAGCTGGGGACATCGTCGTTCAGGCCTTCCCCGTCTCCGCCTTCAAGGTGGATAAAGAAGCTGCCGTATCCCCCGAAGTGGGTGGCAATGTTAAGGTCAAAGGTGTACTCCCCATCGGTTTTGTCCCCGTTGTCCATATTCGAGGTGCCCTGGACAACACCGGTGACGCCCCCGGAAAGCTCAATGTGGCCCAGGGCCTCTTTCAGTCCCTCAAGGGACTTGAAGTTCTCTTTCTGGGATTCGAGAGTCTCTTTTTGGTGGGCAACCTCTTTTTTCTGTATTTCCAATTCCCTTTCCTGTTTCTTCAGGGCGTTTTCGTAGGCCTTGATGAGCCTGTTCTGTTTTTCAATTAGCCCCTGCTGACGGGTCAACTGCCTTTCCATGACCTTGAGCCTGTTTTTCATGGCCGCTATCTCTGACTTGACAGCCGATAAATCGTTTCCGCCCGCGTAAAGAGGACAGGAAAAACCTGTCAAAACCAACCCAAAAACCATTAAAGCAATCATTATCGATTTCATGAAACCCCTCCATTAGCTCCATTTTTGTTTTTCTTCATTTTTACCAAACGCGGAAAGTGCCTTTTCAACTCCACCTGGATTGACCTCCAGGAACGGCGGCTGTAGATAATAGGCACCTCCCTTTTCTTGGCCTCCTTTTTTGCCATCCTTGCCAGTTGATGGTTGGCGAAGTTGTGGAACAGGATCATCAGATCAAACTGTTTGGGCAACAGTTTCCTGGCTTCCTTGCCGCCCTTTTCCTTACGCCCCCTGATGTGGGTGATGCTTGTCGCCCCCACGCCTAAGAGGTTGTCGTAAATATTTCCCAGATTGTCTCCGCCAATGATAAGCACCGACATAAACTCCTCCTTTCTTTCGCTTAAAGGTTTCATTTCCTTTCATCATGCCGCAAGGTAAGATGACAAGACACGCATGAATCACAATGCCCTCTGCACGTCCCGTCTTTTCCTTCCTGAAGGGTGGACCAGATATGACGGGCCACAAAATAACCTGAAGCGCCAACCAGTCCCGCAACAATCATCCATTCCATCGCTTTACACCCCCTTTCATATCGATTTCAGGCCAAAATCATCCCTACCTGATACACAATCAGGGTCAGGACATAAGCAAGCGCTGTTAAGCCGAAGGCCTGGACAAACGGCCATTTCCA
>JALTEW010000455.1 GCA_027073795.1 bacterium
AAGGTCCTTGCAACAAATTTCAGTGCCTCATCCCCCATTTGATGGCCCCACCGGTCATTGAATTCCTTAAAATGATCAATATCAATCATCATGACACAAAAATTTGTCCTGTTACGCTTCGCCCGTTCCCATTCCTTTTTTAACAGTACCATAAAGTGCCTGTAGTTATAGAGACGCGTCATACCATCCGTGATGGCCATCTCAGCCAGTAGTTTGTTGGCGTGTTGTAATTCCCTGTTTAAGCTTGATAGTTCTTTGCTGCGCCTTTCATCCTGGAGCCTCATAACCTGGAGCTCAGAGAAGGTTTTGAGAAGCTCCTGATTCTTTTTTCCAAGCTCTGCATTGGCCTTTTTCAACAGCGTTTCCGCCCGCTTGACCGATGTCAGGTCAATAATCCTTCCAAAAATCAACTCCCTGCCGGTTGAATCCTTCTTCAGGGTGAGCGTCACGAGGGCGTCAAAAACCTCCCCATCAAACCGTTTCAGATTCACCTGATGGTTTGATACAATCCCCCTTTTTTTAAGGATAGCCAAAATGTGTGCCCTGTCTGCCTCGTTCATATAAATGGATTGAGCCATCGCCCTATTCTTTTTAAGCAGGCGAACCAACTCATCTCTTGACGAGGGACTTTTGTCAAGCAACATATCAATCCTGAGAAGATTCATCCCCGCCCAATTCATGTCCAGAACTTCACCGCTCAGTGTGGTAACAAAAAGGCAGTCATCTGTTTTCTCAAATAACTCAGCATATCGGAACCGAAAGGAACTTAGCTGTTCAGAACGCTCCCCCAACAGCGTTTGTAGCTTCTTTAAATAGACCAGCTTTTCCCGCTGCTTTTTACCTACAATTGCCCCCGCAATGGCAAGAATCAAAGGGGCTAAATCCACCAGAAAAAGCACAGGATTACTGGCGTGAAACAGTTGTATCACCTTCCAGAAGGAATCCTGCCCCGGGGCATATGACAGAGCGATATACTGAATCGCGTAGGCAGTTAGAACAAAGAAAAACCCTATGATAAAGCCGCCTATAGGAAAGGCATAAGGGAATTGTACCCTCTCTGTTTTTCCCTCAGCATCCATCTTCTATCCTGATAGTCATTTATCTTTCAATATGCCTAAAGTATATTCTCAAGTTTTTTTCATTGCTGTCAAGGAGATATCTTGTTTACAAGCCACATACCTACTCCCACCCCCCTAAATAGCAAAGAGGGAAGCATAAGGTTCCCCTTCACATAACTGCCCCTTGATTAAGAAAGGCCCTCAGCGCTTTAGGGAATTTTACCTTTTAAAAACTCCTGCTCCCGCAAACTCTGCAGCGTCTCCAAGTTCTTCCTCTATCCGCACGAGCTGGTTGTATTTACAGATTCTATCCGTTCGTGAGGCTGACCCTGTCTTAATCTGTCCACAATTAATCGCCACGGATAGATCGGCAATCGTCGCGTCCTCGGTTTCTCCAGAACGATGGGAAACCACAATCCCAAAGCCTGCCCGCTTTGCCATTTCAATGGTTTTCAGGGTCTCCGTCACGGTCCCGATCTGATTCAATTTAATCAGAATGGCATTAGAAACCCCTTCATCAATTCCTCTCTGTAGCCTCTCAGGATTTGTGACAAAGATATCATCACCCACAAGCTGAATCTTGTTACCAAGGTGCTGAGTCATCATCTTCCATCCTTCCCAGTCATCCTCGGCAAGGCCATCTTCAATGGCAATTATGGGAAAATCTTTCAACAATCCTTCATAAAAACCAACCATATCCTCCGCTGTCTTTTCCGGTTCCTCCTCAGCCTTCATGACATACTTTCCATCGAAATAAAACTCGCTCGCGGCAGGGTCGAGGGCCAGGAAGAGGTCCTCACCTGGCTTGTATCCTGCTTTTTGAATTGCCTGCATGATAAGCTCCAATGCCTGTCGATTCGAAGACAGATTGGGCGCGAACCCCCCTTCATCCCCAACGGATGTCGCGTATCCCTTGCCTTTCAAGACCTCTTTGAGGTGATGGAAAACCTCGGAGCCCATCCGGATGGCATCCCGGACGGTTTCTGCACCTGCCGGAACAATCATGAATTCTTGGATATCCACATTATTGTCGGCGTGCTTTCCTCCATTGAGAATATTCATCATGGGAACGGGAAGGAGATGGGAGAAGACACCCCCCAGATACCTGTAAAGGGGGATTCCCAGATACTCCGCTGCCGCTTTCGCACAGGCCATAGAAACCCCTAAAATGGCGTTTGCTCCCAGTTTGGACTTGTTGGGGGTTCCATCCAGGTCAATCATCGCCATGTCAATCTCCATTTGATCCAGGGCATCCATCCCGATAAGGTGGGGGGCTATTTTTTCCTCCACATTTTCAACCGCTTTTAGGACCCCCTTCCCCAGAAAACGATTCAAGTCTCCGTCGCGAAGTTCGATGGCTTCATGCTCCCCTGTAGACGCACCCGAAGGAACAGCCGATCGACCCACGATACCACTCTCTAAAACCACTTCCACCTCGACAGTGGGGTTCCCCCGCGAATCAAGAATTTCACGGGACAGGATATCAAAGATACCGGACACAGCAGATCCCTCCTTTTCAAGTGTTAACGATTTCCATCCCAAGGTACATGTAATACAACCCTGAGGTGATGGTTAAAAAGGCAGTCAGCAAATAAAGTATCAGGAGATAGCGCGACTTGACATGACCAAGCTGCGCGCAAAGAACCGCCAAAACCGTTATGATCTGAAAAAGGGTCGTAGCCTTACTGACCATCCTGGGGCGTATCTCATAATTGAAACCGAGTATCAGAATCACAAGAATCCCAAGAGCAATGATCACATCCCGGCTTACCACGACAAGGGTTAACCAGAAGGGGATAAGATGTAATACCCCAAGGGTTATATACGCCGAGGTCAAAAGAAGTTTATCGGCCAGAGGGTCAAGGATGGCCCCTAATTTCGTCTTCTGCCGCAAGGACCTTGCAAGCAGGCCATCCAACCCATCCGTTATGCCGGCGGCAAAAAAGACACCTATGGCGTAGGGGAAATACCTGTAGACCACTGCCATCACGAAAAAAGGAACCAGAAGAATTCTCGTGAGGGTCAAAAAATTTGGAAGGTTCATAGAACCTTCATGGAAGCTTTAGATCATCCATAGTGAGAACCGTTACGGGTAAATCCTTCCCTCGAACCGGAGAACCGGGTGGGACATACTCGATGGAAAGCTCCGTCACATGCCTCAGTAGAGAGGTAACAACCTTTCGATCATAGGTCTTTCTCACAATCTTGACGGCCTCAACCTCCATACGGTTGTTGACAAAAATCTCAAGGCTTATGAGGTTATTCAGATCTCCAGGCCCAACATAATTGACATTCAAATCCCAATATGTTTTTTGAACCCCTCCCGTCTTCGCCCCTTGCTGGTAAACTCGGATCTGGTAGATCCGGGCAACCTGCTTAGAGATCACCTTTGCACCTGCCGGAGAACCCCAAAGGCTCCCCAAAAAGGCCATGATACTTAGACCAATGATAAGGCTCTTTTTCATCTGCATCCTCCTTCTTTACCTGCCAGAGCCTGTAAGCACCTTGTAAATCCAACCCATGGTGCCGGATTCGGTCTGGATGTGATACCAGTCGCCCTTCCTCTCAAGGACAACCAGTTTTTCTCCCCGTTTAACCTGCGTCACAACGGGGCTCCCCGTGGAAGCAGATTTACGGATGTTTGCCTTGAACGCTTTTACAAAGACGATATCACTCGAGCCGGCGGGCACCGTAGCCGCAGCTGGCTGAGCAGCAGGGGCTCCTGGCTGAGTTGGCTGACCATATCCTCCTCCCTGACCGGGAGCGGGTGCACCAACCGGCATCCCCTGTGCATTATAGTGATAATACTGGGGAGGTGTTCGACTGACGACAAAATCAACAGCCCGTTTGATACAGACCCTAATGGCTTTTTCCATAGGGGTCTTAGACCACCCGCCCAAGCCAATGGGAAGACGCGTCCTTCCACCCCCTACCACTGCGCCAAACAGGGCACCAAAATCAGTGGAACGACCTTCAACCGTCGTTGCCGCCACGATTCTCGACGTCCTCGTATCAATGAGGCGCAGATCGATGGCCATATAGGCCTGCTTGGCACCACCGCCCAGTCCAATATGATAGCCTGGGATAACAAGGCCGCCACCACCACCACGGTAATTGGGTTCAAACGCCGTGACCGCCCCGTAAACCAGAAGCTCGGCACCCTCTACCTGCCCGATGGGAGCTGCCGTTTCCGGCCGGACACGCCCCGAGGCGCCCAAATCCTGTTCCTTTAGAATTTCCTTTAGCTCCTGTCGCTCAAGAACGATGAACCGGTTGGTATTAAACAATTCGGTGGTCAACATCTCTGCGAGACCGTCGCCAATCTCTCCTGGTGCTTTGGCCGCCTTGATTTTGAACTTTGATACTGCGATTCGCGCCTTAGGACCATTGTAATACTCTGCCTGCGCCTGCCCAATAGATGGTCCGCTGGTTCCCCCCGTCACCTCAGCCACTGGCGCGCAGGCCAAAATACTGACAACCAACGCAACGATCATTGCTATTCCCAACAACTTTTTCATCTCTGACCTCCCTGTTTATTTTTTTGTCTTATTGCATGACCGATTCATCGCGGTTCATGGTCAGGTTACGGAATGTCGTGTACTGGCTCTGAAAGGCGAGTTTTACAATACCTGTTGGGCCATTCCGCTGCTTTCCAATAATCACCTCTGCGATCCCCCGGTTGGGATTTGCTTCATCCCGATTATAGACCTCATCCCGGTAGATAAAGATGATAAGGTCTGCATCCTGTTCAATGGCACCAGATTCCCTCAGATCGGCAAGTTCCGGCCGCCGGTCTCTCCGGTCCTCCACCCTACGGTTCAACTGCGAAATAGCGATAATGGGAACATTCAGTTCTTTGGCCAGGATCTTCAGAGATCTTGAAATCTCGGAGATTTCCTGTTCCCTTCTTTCAGCACCGGCCCGCCCCCGCATCAGTTGAAGATAATCCACAATAATCAGGCCAATACCGCTTTCCGCCATCATACGTCTTGCTGTTGCCCTTATCTCCAGAACAGTGGTGGCCGATTCATCTATCAGAATAGGGGCTTCAGCAAGTTTACCTGCCGCCTGGATCAGGCGCTGCATCTCCGGAAGCTCGATATACCCGCGCCGAAGTCGCTGGGAGTCTACCTGTGCCTCGGAACACAACATCCTTGTGACCAGCTGATTTTTAGACATCTCCAGTGAAAATATTCCAACGCTGATGCCATGCTGGCTGGCACAATACTGGGCGATATTCAGGGCAAGGGCCGTTTTCCCCATTCCAGGACGTCCCGCCACGATAATCAGGTCTGATGGCTGAAACCCTGCCGTGAGCCTGTCCAGGTCATCAAAACCTGTGGGAACTCCTGTCACAAACTTTTTAGACTGGGTTAACTGTTCGATCCGCTCAAAGCTCTCCTTGACAACCTCGCGAATCGGATAATAGTCTGGA
>JALTEW010000456.1 GCA_027073795.1 bacterium
ACATAAAACAGATTATTACGCAATATTACGTCAATATTAACAATCTATTTCAAAAGGCAAAAGTGGTGTCGTGTAGCATGATGAAGGAGAACAGGAGGATAAGGATAAGGATAAGGAGTCAGGTAAACAAGCTAATTTCTATTTTCGATGCCTGACCCCTTTCCCTCTGGAGAAGGGAGAAAGACCAAAAAATCCTGTTAATCCTGTAGATCCTGTCTAAAAATAAAAAGGACTGAAAGCGGGGAAAATTAGCATAACTTCATAATGTAACAACGTCCCCTATTATCCTCCCCAGCAGTGGCCTTTTGAAGGGTTCTAGTGCGGATTAATGGGCAAGTGCCTGATTTTGTGGATCAAGCTATGCTCCTGAAATCCTGAGAAAGGCTACTGCTGGCCGGGGATGTGAACAATTACAACTCAACCAACTCAAAAAGGTTCAGACATGGAAAAAATAGAACCGTCCCCTTCTCGTTTCAATAAACTCAAGGAACCAAGGAGTCGTTTTAGCTTTAAGGTTTATCAAAAACATCATGTTTTCCGATGACTCTCAGTCTGATGCCATCTTCGATCTTTTCAAAGCTGAATCTATAACTCATATCGATGCTTGCTTCCCAGATATTTTTTGTTCCTTTAATCTTCTTTATACGAAGGGAAGGATGAGTAAAGTTAGAAGAAACAAGGAGTTTCATCTTCTGTTTAAATTGCTGTTTAACCTTTTTATGGAGCTTTCGGTAGGTCCTGTCAAAGCGGGGGGAGCGGATGATTTTCATTCTTTATCCAGTTCTTTAAAGAAGTCCTTTAGATTCTCAGATACCAGTACATTGCCCTTGGCAAAGTCTCGTTCAACTTTTTTCTCCTCTTCCTGCCACTCCTTAGACCAAAACCAGGTCTGGCTTTTATCTATGGTTACTTGTGGTTTTATCAATATGCCATCTGCTACCACTTCGAAATCCACAACATCGCCTACTTTAATATTCGCTTTTTCCCGCACCCTTCTGGGTATGGTTATCTGGAAATTTCTCTGCACCCTGGTCATTGTTGACATAATAAAATAACCTCCTACTCATATTTACGAAATTATGATATTCGTAATTTCATTCAATGTCAAGAATATTTTGATTTTGTGTTACGAGCAAATAAAATGTCCTCCGTATTAACCTTCATTCCGGATTTGCATAATTGACAGACAAAAAGTAACTGTTCACATTCCCCCCGGCCACCAGTAGTCTTTTGAAGGGTTTCAGGAACATCGCTTGATGCACAAGATTAGGGCACTCTGCCTATTAATCCGCACTGAAACCCTTCAAAAGACTACCGCTGGCCGGCGACGTAAACAGTTCAACAGGAGGGGGTGTGAACGGTTACGAGATAGTTGCTGGAGAGACTGCCTGTTATCGTCTTCTGGCCTTCATTTCTCTGACTTCAACGCTCATCAAAACTGACCCACCTCTGCTCATCAAAACTGACCCACCCCATGCACACCTGTTTCTATGCATTGGTGTAATACGAGTAGAATTTTCCAGGAAAGGAGAAAGAGA
>JALTEW010000457.1 GCA_027073795.1 bacterium
GCACTCCTTAAAATTATGGATCAAGCCTTGATGGGTTAATTTTCAAAAACGAAATCATCGCCTTTTACATCAACACGGATGGGTTTTTCAGCGTTAACTTTTCCGGCCAGAATCATCTTCGATAATTCGTTCAGTACTTCACGCTGGATAACCCGTTTCAACGGCCGGGCACCAAATTGCGGATCATATCCCATTTCGGCCAGTTTGTTCACCGCCTGATCTGTAATTTCAAGTGAAATTCCATTTTTCGCCAGCATCTTTTGTGTTTGAATAAACTGCAATTTAACAATACCATGTATCTCATCCCGCGAAAGCGGCTTAAACATGATGATTTCATCAATCCTGTTCAAAAACTCGGGACGAATGGTCTTTTTCAGTAATTCAAATACTTCATTTTGTGTTTGGTTAACAACCTGATTCTCATTGGCGTCATTCATTTTACTGAAATTTTCCTGAATCAAATGCGAACCAATATTTGATGTCATAATGATAATGGTGTTTTTGAAGTCCACCACACGTCCTTTGTTGTCGGTCAACCGGCCATCGTCCAAAACCTGCAACAGGATGTTGAACACATCAGGGTGTGCTTTCTCAATTTCGTCGAGCAACACCACCGAATAGGGTTTACGCCGTACGGCTTCGGTCAGCTGGCCGCTTTCGTCGTAGCCTACATATCCGGGAGGCGCTCCCACCAGTCGTGAAACCGAATGGCGTTCCTGGTATTCCGACATATCAATCCGTACCATGGAATTTTCGTTATTGAACAGAAATTCTGCCAGTGCCTTGGCCAACTCTGTTTTTCCTACCCCTGTGGTTCCCAGAAAAATAAAGGAGCCAATGGGTCGCCGTTCATCCTGAAGTCCGGCACGGCTGCGGCGAATAGCATCGGCGATGGCCTGGATGGCATCTTCCTGACCTACCACACGTTTGTGCAACTCATCTTCGAGGTGTAGCAACTTTTCGCGTTCGCTTTGCAGCATCCGGCTTACCGGAATGCCGGTCCATTTTGAAACTACCTCGGCCACTTCTTCTGCCGTTACTTCCTCATTGATCATGGGTTTATCGCCCTGTTGTTCTTTGAGTTTTACCTTCAAAGCTTCGACTTTTGCTTCGGCTTTTTGAATTCTTCCATAGCGGATCTCGGCTACTTTGCCAAAATTGCCATCACGTTCAGCCTGATCGGCAGCCAGTTTCAGGTCTTCAATTTCCTTTTTAATTTGTTGAATTTGATCGACCAGCTCTTTTTCGGCCTGCCATTTTGCACGCAAATCATTGCGTTTTTCATTTAAATTGGCCAGCTCTTCGTTGATCAGGTTCAGCTTTACTTTGTCTTTTTCGCGTTTGATGGCTTCTTTTTCAATTTCAAGCTGACGGACACGTCTTTCAACTACCTCGAGCTCTTCAGGCAACGAATTTATTTCCAAACGTAGTTTTGCGGCTGACTCATCCACCAGGTCGATGGCTTTGTCAGGCAAAAAGCGGTCGGTGATATAGCGTTGCGAAAGTTCTACTGCCGCGATGATGGCTTCATCCAGAAT
>JALTEW010000458.1 GCA_027073795.1 bacterium
TGAATTGGCCGCATCCCATCCTGACGGATAGCGGGGGATATCAGGTTTTCAGCCTCAATGCGCTCCGCGAGATTACACCGGAAGGGGTCTGGTTCGTTTCGCATCTCGATGGGTCCCGTCACTTCCTAACCCCATCCAAGGTGATAGAGATACAGGAAACTCTGGGTTCGGATATTATGATGCCGCTGGATGAATGTGTGGCCTACCCCTCTACGCGGGGATATGTCCTTTCGTCTATGGAATTGACAACAAAGTGGGCGGAGGAATCGTTGCGGGCACGCACCCATCAAAACTGCGCCCTTTTCGCCATCGTTCAGGGGGGAATGTATCAAGATTTGAGACAGCAGCACGCGCGGGAACTTTCACAATATCCCTTTGACGGGTTTGCCATCGGGGGCTTGAGCGTGGGAGAGCCTAAGGGTCTGATGTGGGAAATGGTAGAGGCGGTGACTCCGTACCTTCCTGAGGGCCGCCCCCGTTATATGATGGGTGTAGGAAAGCCTGAAGATATCCTGGAAGGAATCGGGCGGGGTATTGACATGTTCGATTGCGTGGTTCCCACCCGCAATGCCAGAAATGGGATGCTGTACACGTCCCGTGGTCCCGTGATTATTAAAAACGCCCGTTATGCCACGGATACAGGCCCCTTGGATCCCGAGTGCACATGTTATACCTGTCAGAACTTCTCCCGTGCCTATCTTCGTCACCTCTTTATGAGCCACGAGATCCTCTCCGCCTATCTGAACACACTCCACAACCTGCATTTTTACCTTTCCTTGACCCGTAATGCACGGCATGCTATTGACGAAGGGAATTTTGTGGTGTATAAGAAACAACTTATTAAGAAATGGGGTGAAACCGATTCCTGATGTAAGATGTGTCAGGGAAATGAGGAGGTAGAGAGTGATTGGTGTAGCATTTGCGATGGCAGGAAAGGGAGGAGGATCCGGCGGCGGCATGGGGGGTATGGGGGCCCTCGTTCCCTTGATTTTAATGTTTGTGATTTTCTATTTTTTGCTGATTCGCCCCCAGCAAAAACAGGCGAAGAAGCATAAGGAAACCCTGGCAAATCTCAAAAAGGGCGATTATGTCCTGACGACCGGTGGGATTTACGGGCGTATTTTTGCAATTAACGGCCCGGTTATTACGCTGGAGATTGCGGATAAGGTCCGTGTTAAGCTCGCGAAGGGCCAGGTTGCGAGGCTGGCAACGCCGGGAGAGGCGCAACCACCCAAGATAGAATCATAGAAAAGGAAGAAGGCTTCCTTGCCCAATTCTGTCAGGGATGGGCTATAAATCCAAAAGGAGGAATGCATGAGGCTTTACGAAACGGTATTTATTCTCAAACCGGACCTTTCTGAAGAGGAAAATCAGAGCTGGATCCAGCGCATTATCCAGGTTATCGAGCAAAACAAAGGGGAGCTTATTCGCTTGGATGAATGGGGGAATACGGCACTTGCTTACAAGATCAGAAAATTCAATAAGGGTTACTACGTTTATGCGGTATTTATGGCGAGTGATACCTGCGTCAGTGAGCTTGACCGGCATTTCAAAATGCTGGACCCTTTCCTGAGGCACATCATCGTCAAACTGGATGAACGGGAACTGGAGAAACACAAACAGGCCCAGTTGGCCAAGGAAGCGGCCGTTAGGGAAGTACCTCCCCTGCAGGAGGTCTCCGAAGTGCCTGAGACACCCGTGACAAATGAATCCCCTGAATCAGAACCACAGCCTGCAGAGGAGGTCCTGTCATGAGTGCATACAATCGTAGAACACGGAAACCTTCCTATGGAAGGCGGAAGGTCTGTCGCTTTTGCGCGGATTCGAATCTAAAGATTGATTATAAAGACCCAAAACTTCTCCGTCATTTTATCACGGAAAGGGGGAAAATTATTCCAAGGAGAATCTCCGGAAATTGTGCAAAACATCAAAGGCAAATTACGCTTGCCATCAAACGGGCCCGTAACATCGCATTACTGCCCTACACAACTGCTGTCCGGTAAGAGATGAGCAGGCCAGGTCTTTACCCGGACGGGAGGACCATGGGATGGATTGCGGCAGGGGGAAGCGCCTCTGCCCTCTTCTTTTTTTCTTCCATATTCGTACCGCTGATTGGTTCACTTCTGGGTATCTTGGCTCCGATCCCACTTATTGTTTTATACCTGCGGAGGGGATGGACGAGCGGAGCGCTGGCTTCTCTAATAGCGGCTCTCTTTGTCGGAATTGCCCTCAAGCCGGTTGTGTCTCTTTACTTTCTGGTTCAGTTTGCCGTGCTGGGGTTGGTGGCATCCCACCTTGTTGAAAAAAGGGTATCTTTCGGTCTTGTCATGCTTGTTTCATCGATCGCAGTAGCCAGTGGATTTTTTCTGTTGATTGGAGTCCAAGCATCCTTTGCCCATCAGGGTTTCTTTGAAACCCTGAAAAGGCCCTTGCAGGAAAACATTCAGGCTGTTCTGAAATCTTATCCCGGTCTTTCAGGTACGGAGGCAGAGAAAACCGCGAAGATGTTCCAGAAGATGCTTTCGCTTCTGGTGGTCCTCATTCCAGCCTTAATCGTGATTGGAAGCTGGACTATCCTGGTGGTCAATCTCTATCTTATTGACCGATTTCATCTCCTCCCGGGCAGAGAGCTTTTGAAACCTTTTGCCTTAAATACCTGGAAAGCCCCCGACCCACTCATCTGGTTTGTCATTATTCCTGGATTTGCCGTCTTTCTTCTTCATGGGACCCTGCGGATTATTGGCCTCAATATCCTGATCGTTGTTCTAACCGTCTATTTTTTTCAGGGTCTCTGTGTCATCAACTATTTTTTTTCCAGAAAGAATGTTCCACCTTTTGTAAAGCTGCTGTTTTATTTCATCCTGTTTGTGATACAAATCATGGCGATTATGGTAGTTATCATGGGGCTGTTGGACATGTGGGTGGATTTCAGAAAGATTTCACATGAATCAGGCTCCTCCCCGCCTGAAGATGAAGTCCCCCCAGAAAAGGGTGGGGATTAGCCCATCTTTAACACCTTTTCCTCCATTTTGCGTTTCTTCAATGTTTTGAGCAAAAAAGTTTAACGGTTTCAATAGGGCGTGCTAAAAATCAGAATACACTTGGCAACAAGCCTCAATGCGCCTCTACTATTTCTTTTACCTTCATTAAACGTGAAAAATTGGAGCGTTCCATTTCACTGAGCTTCATCTCAATCGAGCGTATGGTTTCTTCAATATTAGGAATCAAGACATATTCCAGCGCGTTGACCCGACGCCTGGTCTTGACAATTTCATCGGCCAAAAGGTTCATCCACTTTTCTTTCTGTGCAAGGAAGATAAGTTTTTCCAATACCTTTTCAACTGCAAATAGGGAAATATCCAGTTCGCCGCTGGTATTCCCGAATCCATAGCAAATTACCTCACCTTCCACTGAAGGGGTAAAAACGGGGGCTTTCAGGTTCATAATCGTTTCAGACTGAACATCCACTTTCAGCTTTTTGCCAGGGACCGACAAGGCCTCCTCAAGGTCCTGAGGGTTCAAGGTGGCCGAAACAAAGAGAAAGCGGCTAAAAGCATCGGTTAATCCCTTTTCAACCTCTTTGCGAAGATCACGAATGTCCCGGATAAAGGCCAGAAACCGGCGCATCAGCTCATCCTGCTTGTCCTTCAGCAATTTGTGCCCTCGCCTGGCCATAGTTAGGCGTTTTTTCAGCCGCAATAACTCCATCCGCGTGGGGTTTACATCCAACTTCATTTCATATCCACCTTCACAGGTTTAAGCCGCTTTTTCCTCAGCCTCTTGCTTGAAGCGAGGGAGGTATTTCTCCAGCCATTCCGGACGTATTCGCTTCAGTTCCGATTCCGGGAACACCTTCAAAAGCTCCCAACCCAGATCAAGCGTTTCTTCAATACTCCGATCCTCATACTCGCCCTGGGATACATACCTTTTCTCAAAGGTATCCGCAAACTCGAAGTAAAGCTTATCCAGATCCGTAAGGGCCGCTTCCCCCAGGATGACTGCCAGCTCCTGGGCCTCCTTCCCCCTCGCGTAGGCCGCGAATAACTGGTTGAAGGTATCTGCATGATCCTCCCGTGTTTTACCCACTCCAATCCCCTTATCTTTCAAACGAGAGAGAGAAGGTAAAACATCGATGGGGGGGGAAATATTCTTTTTATGCAGGATCCGACTGAGAATAATCTGACCTTCCGTGATATATCCGGTAAGGTCCGGGATTGGATGGGTTTTGTCATCCTCTGGCATGGTCAGAACAGGTATCTGGGTTATGGAACCCTTTTTTCCCTTTATTTTTCCCGCCCTTTCATAAATGCTGGAGAGATCTGTGTAAAGATAACCAGGATACCCGCGCCGTCCCGGTATCTCCTTTCTGGCCGCTGATATTTCACGCAAGGCTTCACAATAGTTTGTCATATCCGTCAAAATAATCAAAACGTGCATCTCCAGGTCAAACGCCAGATATTCCGCGGCCGTCAGTGCCATCCTGGGTGTCGCCACCCGCTCCAGCGCCGGGTCATTTGCAAGATTCAGAAAAAGGACCGCTCGGTCAATGGCCCCCGTTTTCCTGAATTCATCCACAAAAAAATTGGCTTCCTCAAAGGTAATCCCCATTGCCGCAAAAACCACGGCAAATTTTTCCCCTTCACCTAAAACCTTTGCCTGGCGGGCTATCTGGGCGGCCAGCCGGTTATGTGGAAGACCCGAAGCAGAAAAGATGGGAAGTTTCTGCCCCCTTACGAGGGTGTTCAGACCGTCAATGGAAGAAATCCCTGTCTGAATAAACTCCTCGGGATAATCCCGCGCATAGGGATTAATAGGATTCCCATTGATATCGAGTTTCTTGTCGGGAAGAATCTCTGGTCCATCATCAATGGGGCGTCCTAAGCCATCAAAAACACGCCCCAAAATATCGGGCGAAACCCCGAGCTCAATGCCCCGCCCAAGGAAGCGTACCTTGCATCGGTGAATATCTACACCGGTCGTTCCCTCAAACAACTGTATCAGTGCCTTATCGTGGTCCACCTCCAAAACCCGGCCCGTCCGCGTTTCCATGGAAGGCAACTGAACCTCAACAAGCTCCTCATACTTGGCACCTTCCACCTCTTCCACTAAAAGTAAAGGTCCCGAAATTTCTCGTATTGTTTGATATTCTTTAAGCATTTCTATTCCCCTTCGTCAAGAAGTTGCTGGAATTCCTGTTCAATCTCGCGCTGAATTTCTTCCATCTTTTCCAGTGAACTCTCCTCCACATACCTTGCACGTGCAATACTTTCCCTGACCTTCATCTCCTGAATTTCTTTGAAAGAAATCCCCTTATGCAAAAGCTGCTCGTTTTTCTCGTGAAGAAACATAATCAAGCGAAGAAGTAAATAACATTTTTCCAGAGAGCAATATGTGTCAATTTCGTGAAAGGCGTTTTGGTGAAGAAAATCCTCTCTCAGGGAGCGTGAGGTTTCCAAAATCAAGCGGTCAGAGGG
>JALTEW010000459.1 GCA_027073795.1 bacterium
GAACAAGGCACGCCCGAAAACTATGGAGGAACCGTCCCGTCGGTCGATGGCGAAACCGCGCTCAAGATCTACGCGGCGATGAACCGGGCTACCGATGCTGGTTTGCTTAAGTCCGCCACCACCCCGACCAAGGGCGGCCTTGCCGTTGCGCTCGCACTCGTGGCCATCGGCGGGCAGCTCGGTGCCGAGATCGAACTTCCAATCTCTGGAAACCTCGACCCCGCCACGGCGCTCTTCTCCGAATCCAACAGCCGCTTCATCGTCTCTGTCGCCCCCGAAAAGACCGCCGATCTCGAAGCCCTCTTTGCCCACCTGCCGATCCAGAAGATCGGCACCGTGACTGCCGCGAAAAAGCTGGTGGTGAACGGTTCGGTGGAGGTTGATCTGGGTACTCTCGTGAGACCGTTCAAGGAAACGCTGAATGAGGTTTAAAGATCTGTACATTCCCGTTAAATTCGGGCATTAGAAGGAGGCTATGAGACATATCAGTCCTTTACGATACCCTGGAGGCAAAGGGGGACTCTCGGATTTTCTTTCTGAGGTAATTTGCCTTAATAGTCTTGAAGGTTGTCCGTATTTCGAACCCTATGCAGGTGGTGCGGGAGCTGCACTTCGGCTGTTAACTGATGGAATTGTCTCCAAAATCTATTTGAACGATGCTGATTTCAGAATATATGCATTCTGGAGGTCGGTGCTAGATGAACCCGAACGGTTTATTAATTCTATTCAGAAAGTAGATATCAGCATTGATCAGTGGCGAAAGCAGAGAGAGGTTCTCTCTAATTGCAATTCCAACAGTATGTTTGATGTCGGGTTCGCCACTTTTTTCATTAACCGCTGCAGTAGGGCGGGAATTATTTCTACATCTGGACCAATTGGTGGGTATGGGCAAAAAGGGACGTGGAAGATTAATGCTCGGTACTCTGTTGATGGACTTGTTGTCAGGGTAAAGGTATTGCAGAGATTAAAAGAAAGCATATCGATTTCTAACTTGGACGCCATTGAGTTCTTAAAGAAAAATCTTCCCGCAGGACCAAGTCGCAAGAATGCATTTGTTTATTTAGACCCCCCATACTATGGCCAAGGAAATAAATTGTATATGAATTTTTACGACGACTCAGGTCATCGAGGAATGGCACAGTATCTTCAACGCCAGAAAACACTCCCTTGGATCATGACCTACGATGATGAGACGTTTATCAAGGAAATATATTCATTCTGTGAGCAACATGAGTTTGCCCTTCAATACAGTGCACAGAAAGTACGCAAAGGAACGGAGTTGCTAATTCATCCCAATAGGATACGAATTCCAGCTTGGAGTGAAAACATTAAGTTTATTGATGCCGCTTAGGAGGATGTATGGAAAAGGCCAAAATTCAGTTCTTAGCAACAGAGAATTTGACATTCGATTATAAGAATCCTCGTTTAATAGAATTCTCAATTTCAGAACGAACTCCTGAATCGGAAATTGTAGCAATTTTGTGGGGGGCTATGGATGCACAAGAGATTGTACATTCGATTGCTCAACA
>JALTEW010000460.1 GCA_027073795.1 bacterium
GGTATTTCAGGAACATGATCCGATCCGCATCCACCTGGGCCGTTTCCTGTAACCTTTCATACACAGCAGCCAGGCCTTCCCAGTCCTCCCTGTTACCGTACAGTATCTTTAACCTCTCCAGCACATCCGCATCCGAGGGATTGATATTCAACACGGTCTCGTAGGCCTCGATGGCCTTTTCCTCGCTGCCAAGTTCTTCCTCGTATACCCGGCCGATCTCGCGTTGCAAATCGATCTCTCTTTCCGGATGCAAATCAATCAGTTGATTCAATGTCTTGATGTATTCATCCCACTGGCTGGTCTGTTTGTAGAGAGCGGTCAACGCCTCCAATGCCTCGTCGTTGTCTTCCTCCGTATCCAGGACCTCATTGTATATCCGGATTGCATTTCCGGGGTCCTGGAATTCGTCACGATATATCCTGGCCTCCCGAAGCAGGTAGGAAACCTTTTCCCTGTAATCCATGGACCGCTCGGCCCTCTCGTGCAGGACCTTGACCAGTTCCTCGTTGTTCATGGTCTTTTCATAGAGGTCGATCAACGCATCCCATGCACCCAACTGTTCCTCATCCTTTTCCACCACGGTCCTGTACAGGATGATCGCCCGCTCCGGGTTGTCCATGCGCGCAGATGCCACGCTGGCAGCACGCACCAATTGGGGCACCAGGAAGTCTTCCGGCAGTTTATCCTGTATTTCTTCTATGAAATCCACGTAATCCTCCCACATGCCAGTGGCCTGGGCCAGGCGCCACAGTTCCTCCAGTGCGGTCTCGTTTTCCGGATCCAGCATTATCGACTTCTGGAATATCAGGAAGGCCGCCTCGGGCTTGCCCAACTGGTTTTCATAGACACTCGAAAGTTCAGCCAGCACAGCGACCTTGTCCTCGGTTTCTTCCAGGACCTCCACCTTCTTCAGCAATACCTCGGTCAGGTCCTCCCACCTCTCCTGGGCACGCAACAACGCCTCGTACTGTCTGAACGCATCCAGGTTTGACGGGTCTATCTCGATTACCTGTGCATACAACTCGGTGGCGTGGGTCGGGTCACCCACCTGCTGTGCCGTCATCTCCGCTGCCCGGAACAACAGGTCCACTTTTTGCTCTTTGTCCTCCTCCACAGCGGCAAGTCGTTCCATCATGTCCACGGACTGTGCGAACTGGCCTGTCTGTTCATAGAGTTCCTGCAGCCTTTCCATTCCTTCCCCGCTCCCGGGTTGCTTCTCCAGCCCCTCCAACCACTCGCTGATCGCCTCCTCGGGTTTCGGTACCTCTGTGGTCAACAGCCTGGCCCTTTCCAGTTTCAACTGCAGGACTTCCTCCTCTTCGTACGCGCCGGAAAGCGCCATCTTCTGCAAAAGTCCTATCAGGTTGTCGAATTCCTCGTTTTTCCGGTACAGCGCAGACAGGTTGTCCATGCATTCCCTGTCATTCGGTTGTAATTCCAGGGCCTTCTGCCAGTTCTGCTCTGCCTGGTAATCGTCATCCATTTGGTCCTGGGCCGTCTGTGCGATCATCTTGTACAGGTCGAACAG
>JALTEW010000461.1 GCA_027073795.1 bacterium
AGGTCGGAAAGGGTATGATGCCTGGACGTGGCCTGGCGGTCATTCACCGGGGAGGTAGAAAGAACCCGGTAGTCTTCGCCATATCCACCTCGTACATGTTGATAGCGCTCACCTTTTTGTTAGGGGTCTGCGTAAGTATCGTCTGGCTCGTCGTGGCCAGGCACCGCAGGGTGGAACGTCGCCCCAGGTGGGACGGAGGGGTAAGGTGTTTCCTGCCGGAGATGACCTATACCGCGACAGGCTTTGCCCAGCCGGTGAGGGTGATCTTCAAGGCCATCCTGCGTCCCAAGATTGTGGACCGCCGCGAGACCATAGCGGAACACTTTCGCGTATCCATCCAGCGGGAACGCCAGGAGGTACATCCCGTTGACCGCCTGGTGTTATACCCGCTTGTAAATATAGGGCAACAGATCGCGGGCGTCCTGGCCCGGATGCACAATGGCCGGTTAAACGCTTACGCCGGTTATGCACTCTTGGCCCTCATGATATTCCTGGCTGTAGCATCAGCCGTTTGAGGATATCGAGGCCTTTGCCATGGGGAAACAGCCCAACCTTTTTACAGGAACCAAATATTAAGACCATACATCATCATGGGTTAGCGCTTTAGAGTCATTCCATGATTTTTCTCTTTTTTCGGCAAATACAGAAAGGGCAATATCCTCTTGGATCTCTAGGACCTTTTTGATCAAATCCCTGACCTTTCAATCCATTGCGAGCGTAACTGTTCACATCCCCCCGTCCAACGGTAGCCTTTCGAAGGGTTTCAGGAGCATCGCCTGATGCACAAAATTAGGGCACTCTGCCGATTAATCCGCACTGAAACCCTTCAAAATGCTACCGCTGGACAGGGACGTAGACGCTTGCAACAGGAGGGGGTGTGAACGGTTACTTGCGAGCAGGGGTCATCAAGGATTTTAGTGCCCTTTGGAACAGGAATGGCTTCCTTTTCGTTGGGAAAACAGCCATTCAATCAGAGTCTTTGCAGCCAGATAGCAAACACTGGATCAGCAACCCTCCAGACCCCATCACTGCCTTTTTCAATTAAATCCTGTTCCACCAACTTCTTTTTTGCGTGTTGAACTGTGGCAATCGGTAGTGCATTCCTAGAAACAAAGCGGCTCGAGAACATTGAAGCACACGGCTGTTCTGCAAGGGCCTTTAGTAGCTTCATTTGGGACTGAGACAGGCCCTGAAGGATTGCTTCGTAGCCAAATTTCTCAGATTGTATGACCTCTTCCAGCCCAGTATCAACGTCATGCCCTGTGACTGTCTCTCCTGATATCTCAAAGACCTCAAAGGCAAGTCGCTGGATATAGTAGGGATGGTAGCCTGCAAATTTGACAATTTTGTGCGATACTATCTTGTCACATCGCCTCCCCTCCTGACCAAAGTTCTCAATCAAGAAAGGAATAAGGTCTTTCTCTTTAAGTGGAGCTAATGGCAGCATAACTGCAGATTGAAAGAAGGGTCTTTTTCTGTCATTAAACATGGCAAGAAGGACTCCCCGTCTGCTTCCCACAAAAA
>JALTEW010000462.1 GCA_027073795.1 bacterium
CTCCAGTTGTAATAGACAGAATTGGAAAGTTTCAGAACCTTTGTGGTCAGAGCGATGTCTTTGAGAATCACCTGGGCAAGATCGGCAGCGGAAGAGGTTTCTTGCTTTTCCAGTTGGGTAATTTGGTGAATGGTGGCCGTCATGACGGGGAGGTCACCCATATCCCTGATTCTTTCCAATACCTTTGAGGGCGACGTTTTTGAAAGGGGTAGCATAGGATCCTTTTTAATAAATTCAATTGTCTAAAATTATATCGAAAGTTGACAATTCTGTCAACATCCTGAGATCATAGTGGAGGCACGTAGCATTTTCTTGCGGGAGGGCTTGAGCTTATCCACGAAATTCCATGCGCAGATTCTGAAAAAAGGAGTGCATGAGGTATGCGGCCTCTTCCTTGAGAATCCCTTCGGAGATCTCAACCTGATGGTTCAGCCGTTCATCTGAGCACACTGTGTACAGGGAGACAACAGCTCCCATTTTGGGGTCCCGGCAACCAAAGATCAGGCGCTCGATTCGGGACAGGATAAGGGCACCAGCGCATTGAATGCAGGGCTCAACGGTGCAATAGAGAGCGCAACCCGTTAGACGCCAGTCTTTCAAAACCTCTGCCGCGCGCCGGATGGCAACAAGCTCGGCGTGTGCAGTAGGGTCATTGAGGGTTCGGGTCAGGTTGTGTCCCTGAGCAATAATCTCATTCCCACGAACGATGACCGCACCGACAGGAACCTCGTTGTATCGAAGCGCCTTTCGCGCCATCTTCAGCGCCTGTTCCATGAAAAAGGTATCATCCAAAAGGGTCATCTCCCTTAATGAAGGATTCATCTGGATAAGAGACAGCCGTAAGGTACAGCCCCTGGGGAGGAGCCAATGGTCCCATCAAGGAGCGGTCCATGGATATCAGAAGTCTGGTTATAATGTCTGGTGTCGCCTTCTCCTTACCAATTTCAAGGAGCGTTCCCACGATACCTCGCACCATCTTTCGGAGAAACGCATCGGCTACGATGAGGTAGCAGACGAGGTTTTCCGAGATGGTGAAGACCTCCGATTTGAAAACTGTTCGGGTAGGTAGGGTATGCCCCCCACCTGAAGAGCGAAAGGCCGAAAAATTGTGTGCCCCGGTTAGCATCATAGCGGCAGCGTTCATAGCCTTTATGTCAAGGGGAGGTGTGACCTGAAGGGAATGATGGATGAAGAAGGGGGACGGCTCAAAAACCAGCCTAATGAGGTAGACATAGGCTCTCTGCCGGGCGCTGTAACGGGCATGAAAGGTTGTTGGAACCCTCTCTACCTGAAGGATACGGATGTCCGGCGGTAATTGGCTGTTCAGGGCAACGAGGAGGTTGGAAGGGGCTAAGGAGATTCCCAGATCCACGTGTGCCACCTGGCCGAGGGCATGGACACCGGCATCTGTCCGTCCGCTTCCCGTAACCGTTGTCTCTTCATCAAAAAGGCGGGAGAGGGCTGCTTCGACGGTTCCCTGAATCGTTGTCTTGCCGGGTTGTTTCTGCCACCCGCTGTAACGGGTGCCATCGTAGGAGAGAACAAGCTTATATCTCGGCATGGGAGGCTCCATGCTCCTTTCGCACGCGGTTCACAAGCCGATGCGCCTGCCGCGTGGGTTCAGGGATGCGATACCTGGGGCTGCAACGCAACGCAATTTCCACTGCATGTTCGATATCCATCAGATGGCCGGGAGAAATAAAAACCGGCTTGACATGGTCTCGGGTTCGAAGCACCTTTCCTACCTCTTTACCATTAAACATCAAGGGGGTAGTGGCTCCCTTCTCGGGTGCTATGGAGGAATATTCACCAACGAGGAGAGACTTGGCACACCCGATGGTTGGAATATCCAGGAGAAGTCCCACATGAGCTGCTAGGCCCAGTCCCCTTGGATGAGCAATTCCCTGACCGTCCAGGATCATGACATCGGGCGGCGTGGAGAGCTTTTTGAAAGTTGCAATCACGGCGGGAGCTTCCCGAAAGCTTAGGTACCCCGGCACGTAGGGGAAGGATGTCTGATAGATCTCCCACTGCTCCTCAACGAGATGAAGGTCCGGAAAGGAAAGAACGATGATCCCCGCGTAGAGAGTGGGAGAAAATCGGTTGAAGGAAACATCAGCTCCGGCGACAAAACGGACAGGTTTGTTGGGGAAGGCCAGTCGAAGCTTGGGGGCGAGGGCTTTCTGGAGGTGTCTGGCTTCCTTATAGGAAAGATTCCAGGAATGTAAGAACTCTTTTGTCATCATGGGGAAGACGGTGTAGAGGTTGATGAAACAGGTGCTGGAATAATTTTCCCATGTGCCACGGTCAGAACCATCACGTCCCGGATAGCCTCTCCATTTTCATCAAAATATCGCAACCCAGAAACACCGCGATAGCCCGAATCATGTTTTAAGGCCTCTTCAAGCTTTTCCACGTCACCAACCGGCGTTTGTTTAAAGGCACGGACGAGCAACCGGGTAGCATCAAAGGCCTGTGCCGCGAGAATCTCCGGTTTCTCATCATAAGCAGCCTCGAAATCACTTACAAATTTGCCAACAGCCGCTGCTTTGCTTTTGGGAAAGAATCCGTCTGTGAAGACGGCCCCCCTGACGAAGCGTTTCCCTTCCTTAATCAGGTCCGGGGCGTTCCAAGTATTGATGCCGGCCAAGGTAATCCCTACCACATCGTAGAAGGCGAGTTGCGGAGCGATGAGCACAACCCGGCTGTAGATGTCGGGAATAAAAAGAGCTTCAAAGTCGATAACAGGCGGGAACTTTCCCTCTTCATTTGGGGTGTCCCCCCGTTCCCAGCGTTCCTTCGTGTAGTAGAGCCCCACCAGTTTTTTGATAGGGGTTCCGAAATCGGTATCGGTGGGAAGATAGGATTCAACTCCGCGAATTTCTCCCCCCATCTCTTCAAACCTCTCCCAGAACAGTTTCATGTATCTCTGTCCCAGGGGAGATTGGGGGTAAAGGATGGCAGCGGTATGAAGGTCGAGAGTTTCGGTAAGATAACGCACAAGGGCCTGAATCTGCTGGGTAGGTGTGAGACAGTTCCTGAAAACGAAGGATCCCAATTCCGGAATCCCTTCCGCCTGAGAGAGACTGATGAGCGGGACGGGGAACGATTGCAATTGTTCCATGGCAGCCTTTGTCGTATCCAGGAACATAGGTCCTACAATGGCACGGGCGTGGCAGGTTTCCACCAAATCCCTCGCCATCTTCGCCGCCATTTCAGGTTTTCCCTTTGTGTCTCTTACCATTAGGGTAATGTCCAGCTTTTCGGGGTGGGTTTGGAAGGCGTTCACCGCGAGAAGTACTCCCTTAAGGGCACGCATCCCGAAAGGGGCACGCGTCCCGGATAGCGGAAGCAGGCATCCAATAACGACTTTCCTGATAAAGGCGCGCTGAAGCTTTGTAAGAAGCTCCTCCGCTTTTTGGCGGAGGATATCCGGAAGCCGTTTAAGGAAAGAGGTTGATAGAAGTTCTTTGGCCCCCTTAAAATCCTTCTGGAGGATGAGGATTTCCGCGAGCCTGAGGCGAGCCGTGTCTCCGGCGATATCTTCCGGGTGCACGTCCATGATATTTTTGAGGGTAGCAGTGTTGCGGACTTCAAGGACAACCTTTTCGATGAAGGTGTCGAGGACCGCCTGCTCCGTTGGATTGGTCGTTCTATCTTTTGCTGAAAGGTAGGCCTGAATTCCACAACGCACCTGCTTCTCCAGAACACAGAGGTGGCCTTTGAGGGTCTCCGCCCGGATGAAAAGGGAATCAGGAAGGTGGGAAAAAGCAAAAAGCCTCTTCAGGGGTTCTCCCGCGCGTTTGAAGTCCTTCAGCTTGTACCAGCAGTAAGCCTGGCCATACAATGCCTCTCCAATGGTATCGCTTCCTGAAAAATCTTTCTCAATTTTCTGGAAATACCTCAGTGCCTCGTAGGGATTTTCACGCTTCAAGAAAATCCGACCCATGAGAAACAGGGCATTGTCAGTAAGATCACTGGAAGGGTTCTGCTTAACGAATCGATCAAGCTTTTCCAGGGCCAGGATGGTCTTTCCCTTCTGGAAGGCCTCCTTGCCTTCCTCATACAGGAAGGCACTTTTCGGGGGGGGATAGGCGATCCGACCGGGAGCTGGCGGAATTCGTTTGCCACGATAAGAAGGCGGCGCGCAGGAAATAACCAGAAGTGAAAGCCCAACAAAAAAGAGAAAGCGTTTCACTTAACCGACCTGAAAGGGGTCTTTGGAAATCTGGAAATCCTTTTGATAATCTGATTTGCGATACCGGTATCATTCAGCATTAGGCTCATTTCCTGATTGTATTTCATGGCGCTGTGGGTCAGGTTGTGGCTACCCATAAAAACAAGGCGATGGTCGATAACCACAGCTTTGATGTGAAGTTTCCGGTCCGGCCTGTCCCAGAAAACCTTGGCACCCGCCTGTTGGAGACGACGTCCCGTCTTGGCATTTTCAATGTTGATGAAGCTCTCTGGATCATCGCTGCGTTCCATAAGAACGGTCACCTCCACCCGCCGCTTGGCGGCATGGATGAGGGCGTTCAAAATGCCCGTTGCGCGGTTCGTTGGATACGGGCTTACCTTAAACAGGTAAATGGTCAGAAAGATGGAATGCCTGGCTCCGTCAATAGCATCCTTCAGGGCATAGAAATATTCCTCACCCGTCAGGAGGTGGACCTTGCAATTACCACATTGCCCTGAGGATATGGCGGGAGGCAAAAGGGTTAGGGCAAACAGCAGGATGCTGATCAGAATGGCAAGGCGGGCTCGGGCTTTCATGGCATTCCCCTAACTGACCAACCGGGAGAGATCCGCCCGAAGGGGGCAGTTGATGTGCCGAATAAGCGTTTTGAGGGCGTTGATAACTATTTCCACTAATTTGCAGGATCAAGAACCACAATGTGCACCGGCGCAGGAAGCGTTTCACTGGTAACACTGATTTCCGATGCCTTCACCCTCTCAACCGAGCGTTTCCCCTCAAGAAAATCCTCCACACCGGCGAGGGGAAACCCACACTCTGGCGTCTTGTAGTGCATGGGAATGAGGAGCTTGGGTTTCAGAAAATCGGCCACCTCCCACGCCTCCTTAGGATCGAGGGTGTAAACCCCCCCGATGGGAAGAAGAAGAACATCAATTGGCCCGAGTGCCCTGGCATCCTTCTCGGTCAAGAGGTGACCAAGATCGCCGGCATGGCAAACCGTGACGCCGCCCACCGTGAAGACAAACATGGTATTTTCTCCCCGTTCCTTTCCCTGGGACTGGTCATGGAACGTGGCGTGCCCTTCGAAGGGAATACCTTTGGCCTCGTGTGACCCCAGGCCTTTGACCACAATGGGTGATCCTTTGACTCCCTGTACATAGTTATGGTCTGCGTGGTCGTGGGAAACGGTTACGATATCCGCGGCGTCATCGATGGGCTTGTAGGCGATGCCGCCATCG
>JALTEW010000463.1 GCA_027073795.1 bacterium
GAAGGGCAATTCGGTTAGGTTAAAACTTAATGGAAGGTATGATGTTGCGGCAATTCCTCGGATTATTCCGGTATTGGAAGCTATGGTCAAAATCGTTTTAGCAGATCACTATCTAAGAAATCGCGCAATTTAAAGGAAAGGGAAATAACAGGATGGACAGATTATTTGAGAGTAATTTGACAAAAAACACATGGAGAAATTTTTATTTTTATGCCTGGAGAGCCCCACCCGTGCGCCCGGCGAGGTGTAACCTCAAAGGCCATGGGTGGAGATACCATCCATGGCCTTTTTATATAAGCCACCACGAAAAAGAATTGATACGTGATGGGGGGAGGACACTCAAAAAAACTAACGATAAAGGAGAGGAAAATGATTGGCAAGGAAATCAGGCTTGAGAGGATCATCAACCGAAACACGGGTAAAACTGTGATTGTTCCTATGGATCATGGGGTCAGTTCCGGTCCCATTGTGGGAATTACAGATATGAAAAAGGCTATGACGCAGGTGGCAGAAGGTGGGGCCAATGCCGTGGTGGTCCATAAGGGGGTTGTGATTCACGGACATAGGAAAAGCGGTCCGGACATGGGCCTAATCGTTCACTTATCCGCAAGCACCTCACTATCGCCGGAGCCGAATGCCAAGACCCTGGTGTGTACGGTAGAGGAGGCCATAAGGCTCGGAGCAGACGGCGTATCAGTTCATGTCAATATAGGGAATGATGGAGAAAGCAGGATGCTGGAGGACATGGGTCGTGTCGCTGAAAAGGCCTCTTACTGGGGTATACCCCTTTTGGCCATGATTTACCCCAGGGGCGAAAGGATCAAATACGAGTATGACCCTGAAGCGATCAAACACGCGGCCCGGCTTGGGGCCGAGCTTGGGGCCGATATGGTGAAGGTTTCCTATACCGGAGATCCTGACTCCTTCAGGGAAGTGGTAAAAGGCTGCGATGTGCCTGTAATCATCGCAGGAGGTCCGAAGATGGAATCGGATCGGGCGGTTCTTGAGATGGTCAAGGGCGCAATGGAGTCAGGGGCAGCAGGGATATCTATTGGCAGAAATGTCTTCCAGCACTCCAATCCCACCAGGATGGTAGCAGCCCTTGCCATGATTGTTCACCAGGGGGCGAGCGTTGAAGAAGCCATAGATTTTTTGAATGGTAACGACGGAGGAAAAGATGAAACAAACTACAACCGGCCCAACAAACGCGCCGCTGCTTGATAAACTCAGAAGCCGGATAGATGAAATCGACTTACAGATACTTTCCCTTCTTGCTGCAAGGCAGTCAATAGCCAAGGATATTGGTCTGCAGAAAAGGAGAATGGGGTTCGATTTGTTTGACCCTGCCCGCGAGGAGGCGGTAATAGAGCGGCTGATGAAACAAATCACCCCCCCCTTAACCGCCAGAGATGTCAGAACTATTTTTACCGAGATAATCTCTGCGGCGCGCTCTATCCAACAGTCTATTGCTGTTGCATTCCTTGGTCCTGAGGGCAGCTTTTGCCATCAAGCCGCCGCCAGGTTTTTTGGCAGCGCTCCCGAGCTTCGGCCAGAACAGAGCGTGGAGGATGTGTTTTCAATGGTTGAAAAAGGTCAGTGTATGATGGGAATGGTCCCTATAGAAAACTCCTACCAAGGTTCGGTTACCAGCACCCTCGACCTTTTTTACGAGTATGACCTGAAGATACAGGGAGAGATTTTTTTAAGGATAAGACATCAGTTGTTAAGTAACGAGCAAGATCTGAATAAGATTCGCTATGTTTACTCGCATCCCATGGCCCTTGCTCAATGTCGTACTTGGCTTAAGAAAAACATGCCGGGTGTGAAAATCATAGAGACCGGCAGCACCTCGGAAGCCGCCCGGCGGGTATCTACGAGGGAAGAGGCGGCGGCTATTGGAAGTGAGATCGCCGCCAGGATTTATGATTTAAAGATCGTGTGCCAGGATGTTGAGGACAATATAAATAACATAACCCGTTTTCTGGTTATTGGGAAGGGTTCGCCAGAGCGATCTTTAAGAAATAAGACGTCTCTCTTGTTTTTCCTTCCCCATATGGCAGGAACCCTGAATAGGGCTATATCGCCTCTTGCCCAAAATAGCATAAACATGACCCGCATAGAGTCGAGACCAGCGAAGGGCAAGAAATGGGAGTACCTGTTTTTCGTGGATATTGAAGGACACAAAGACGACGATAACGTTGCACATGCCCTACGGGAAATGGAAAAGGCCTGTAGCTATTTTAAGCATCTCGGTTCATATCCAACAGGAGGCGAACCATGGGATTAGAACATCCAAAGGTGGGTATCGTGGGTGGCACGGGCAGAATGGGCTCCTGGTTCGCAAGGTTTCTTGAACGTCAAGGTCTCGAAGTGGTCCGGACGAGTCGTTCGACGGAACTTCTTCCACGGCAGGTAGCGGCCATGTGTGATGTGGTTGTGGTATCCGTCCCCATAAAGGATACCATGGACGTCGCACGGGAGATAGGCCCGCTGATTCCCGAGAATGGTCTCCTAATTGATCTTACCTCTATCAAAGCAGAGGTGATCGATGCCATGTTAAAATACTCCGTCTGTCAGGTTGTGGGGCTTCATCCCCTTTTCGGGCCTGAGAGCAGCGGGGATTCCGACACTAAGCGCATTGCCGTATGTCCCGCCAGAGGGGAACAGGGGTATCACTGGGTGATGCACATCGCTACCAGAGGGGGGTTAGAACCGCTTGTCATTGATCCCTTACTCCATGACCAGCTTATGGGGATAGTTCAGGGAGCAAACCATTTTGCCCTGATCGCCCTGGCCCTCGCCATCAAGGCGTCCGGCCATAGGCTTGAAGATATTCTGAACAGTTCGACGCAGACCTTCGAACAAACCGTGAAAAGAATCAGGGCCATGCTGGAACAACCACCCCATCTTTTTGCTTCTTTGTTGTTGGACAATCCCTATTCAAGAAGCTCCATCGATTCCTATGTGGCATCGTGTCGGCGTCTCGCAAAGGTGATTAACAGGGGGCAAAGGGATGATTTCGAGGAACTCTTTTGTTCGCTGAGACAATTTTTTCAGATAGAGGAGGGAATATTATGAAAGAAGTTTGGGTTCATGCGGATCCATGGGACAAGGAACTCGTCACAACCGCCCTGGAGTCAGGGGCTGATGCCGTTATCGTCCCAGATGAAAAGGTAACGGCAGTCAAGAAGCTTGGAATTATCAAAACCGTCTCAGAGAACGGAGACCTGAAATGGGGAGAAGATGTGATGGAGTTAGAGATAACAGGCGCTGGAGATGAGGAGAAGATCGTAAGACAGAGCCGGGACAAAAAGGTGGTGGTCAAAACCACAGACTGGTCGATCATCCCCCTCGAAAACCTGATCTCCAGAGCGGACAACATATATATTGAGGTTCACAATTCAGAGGAGGCTAAAACCGCTATGGGTATCTTGGAAAAAGGGGTTGCCGGAGTCATTGTCAGGGAACCTGATCCAGGTCGCTTAAAGGAAATAATCAATGGGGTGAAGTCTTGTAGTGAAGTCCTGGAGCTTGTGGAGCTTCGAATCGATTCGGTGACGCCTGCATCAATGGGGGACAGGGTATGTGTGGATACCTGCACGATGATGAAGGAAGGGGAAGGCATTCTAACAGGCAATAGCAGCCAGGGACTTTTTCTAATACATTCTGAGAGTATAGAAAACCCTTATGTTTCTCCCAGGCCCTTTCGTGTCAATGCGGGGGCGGTCCACGCCTACGTGAGAGTGCCCGGAGGAAAGACCCGATATCTGTGTGAACTCATGGCGGGTGACGAGGTGGTTGGGGTCGATTCAAAGGGACGCACGATGAACCTGACGGTGGGAAGGGTGAAGATAGAGCGGAGGCCGATGCTTCTCGTCCAGGCAATAGGACCAAATGGGTTGGTCAGCGCCATTGTTCAGAATGCCGAAACAATCCGTTTGGTGGGTGTAGACGGAAAACCTGTTTCAGTGGTTAACCTTAAACCCGGTGATGAGGTTCTGGGTTTGGTAGAAGAGGCGGGAAGACATTTTGGATACAAGATAAAGGAATCCATTGCGGAAAGATAGGTTGTATAAACAGATAGCAGGAGAGAGGATGTTTTGTATCCCCATCATGGCACAAGATAATTCCGAGGCCTTGGCAAAAATGAAAAGGGCCGCCTCTGCGGCTGATGTATTTGAGATAAGGCTTGACACGATGGAAGCTTTTGACCTCAAAGAGTTAATCGACCTTTCCCCCAGGCCGCTTCTTGTAACATATCGTTCCAGAAGTGAAGGCGGCAGGGGAATCTTAGACCCGGAAGTCAGTTCTGAATACCTCCTTCAGGCCGTGAGGTACGGGGCTGACTATATTGATATCGAGCTAACCATGCCGTCTCCATTGCGGAGCAGGATCCTTCGGGAACGAGGTTCGACCAAGGTAATTATATCAAAACACATAGAATCCCATACCCCGTCTCTTTGGGAATTGGAGGAAATCTTTAAAAAAGCTGTGGAAGCAGGGGGCGATATCATTAAGATTGTTGCTTATGCCAAGTCATGGGAGGATAATCTGAGAATAGTGAAAGTTATCCCCCTGGCCAAGAAAGCAGAGTTAGAAGCCATTGCCTTTTGCATGGGACAGAAGGGGAGACTAAGCAGGGTCATTTCTCATCTTATGGGTGGGGCGATGAGTTTTACCCCGTTTGAATATGGAGAGGAATCGGCTTACGGACAGATCCCAGTGAGCGAGATGAAGAAGATTCTTAGGTATTTTAATCCATGAAGATAGATCAGCGCACAAGCCTTTATGGCGTGCTTGGTTATCCTGTCAGACATTCCTTAAGCCCTGCTATCCACAATGCGGCCTTTGCTGCAAAGGGTATAAACGCCGTTTACCTCGCCTTTGAAACGATGGATGTTGAGGGCGCCATGCAGGCGATGAGGCCTCTTGGAATCAAGGGAATGAGCGTTACGATACCTTATAAATCAGCCGTGATTCCCTTCCTGGATAAATTAGATCGACTCGCGGAAGATATAGGGGCAGTCAATACCGTGGTTAATCAAGATGGATGTCTGGTTGGTTATAATACGGACGCCACGGGGGCTCTGAAGGCCCTGGAGCAAAAGATCGATCTGATGGAAAAGGATTGCCTTATTGTAGGGGCCGGGGGCGCGGCTCGCGCTATTGGCTATATCCTGAAAGAGCATGGCGTGAGATTAACCATCACCAATCGCACGTCTTTTAAGGGGGAATCCCTGGCGGAACGGTTGGATTGCTCCTTTATACCCTGGGAAGAGAGAGGTGGGTGCAAACCGGATATTGTCATCCAAACCACCCCCATAGGGATGACTCCGAATATAGACGAGTGTCCGCTTCCCGGGAGCGCTATAAGAAGGGGCATGACGGTTATGGATGTCGTTTACAACCCCGCCCATACCAG
>JALTEW010000464.1 GCA_027073795.1 bacterium
CACGAGCAGCAGCAGTTCATAATCGAGGGCCTGCCCGGCGTTTCCGGGGTTCTGGCCCGCCGGCTTCTGTCGCACTTCGGCACCATTCGGGCCATTGCCAACGCGTCGGTGGAGGAGCTGACGGAAGTAAAGGGGGTGGGGAAGGGAACGGCGCAGGGGATTTACGATATTTTCAGGGAGAGGTATCTGGCCAAGGAGAGGAAGGATTAACTCTTGAAATCCTCTATCGCTTTCAGAACCAGCTGCATGTACATCAGCGCAGGGCCGCCGGCCATGGTTACGGCGACAAAGCATGCCTCGATTATCTCCTCCCTTGTGGCCCCCGCCTTCAGCGCGTTGTGGGTGTGGAATGCGATGCACCAGTGGCATCTCGTGGCCACGGAAAGGGAGACCGCGATAATTTCCTTGTCCTTGGTACTCAGGGCTCTGGGCGCGTTCACGGCCTTCAGCATCTGCATGAATCCGCCGGTTTCTTCGGGATACTCCTTGCTGAGGTCAACGATTGTCCTCTGAATCTCCTTTACCATGTCTTTTGTGTTTTCGGTCATGGAGATGGCAATGCCTTACGGGGATATAATGGTATCGCTAGTGGGAGAAATGGGACAGATGTGGGCAACGAATAGATTAGTATGGAAACTCGACATCAGCATTTTAACAGTTCTTCAAAAATGTAACGAAGGAACTCTTTTCTCATGCTTTTATGAGTTAAAATCGAAGTTAGATTGTAATAACGCTTAATCGTCTTGTCTTCACTAATTCTATGCTCCACTTCTGGAGTTATACAACTTGCAACGAAAATAGTTATAACCTCGGAGTTATGCCTCAGAGCCTCTTCGAAGGATTTCTTGGCAGCCCCATATCTTTCTAAAGCCCCGGCTGGATCTGTGCCACCTTTTATTTCAATAACCGCTATTGTTGAACCATCTGTATTAATTAAGGAAACATCTGGCTCGCTTGAAAAAAGGACTGATTTTTTATTGCTTAAAGTAAATCCTTTAAATTCTCGCAGTCTCTCTAACTGCTTTTTTGCGTTTTTAAACTTCTCAACGCCAGAGTTATTTTCTCTTAGAAGGAATGCTGTAAGCTTAGATAAATCGATTGCCTCCTTTATCAGCAATTTTTGTACAACTTTTTCAGCTTCATCTCCGATTGCATTTCGCCACGAACCGTCTATTTGTGCACCTGTAGATGCGAACAAAAGACCTTGTATATGCTCGGCATTGAAGTCCTCAAGTGCGCTTTCGATTATTAATGAAATGTGTTCATTAAATAGTTTCGACAAGGCCATCGCTTGCTCCTCATTCAAGTTTTCTTTATCTCCGGTTTCAAAACCTTTTGGATGAATACCACAAAGGTAGCCCACTGATTTTTGAGATAGTGCTGCAACGTTTCTGTAATATGCTGTTAAAAGAGGATGCTCTCGGATTAATCGTGGATGCGAAAAAACCTGTATTAGGGACAATTTAGATTTTTCGATTTGATTAAAGGCTTCTCTCGTTATCCCCCATTC
>JALTEW010000465.1 GCA_027073795.1 bacterium
TGGAGGGGAAGAAATCCCCGCCTACGGTTCTGTACTCGTCGAAGTCAAAGATGAGCGGACAATCCATGTCCCACCCGTTCCACCCGTTACAGACCTCCGCTTTTATTACGCCTCAGAAGGGGAAGAGAAACATGAGGATAAGTCCTGTACGTGTGAGAGCCCAGGGTACACCTGTACTGTACTTTTCGATGAGAAATATGTCCATCATGGCCTACACCTGATTCAACTCCTTGGCAATAAAGGCCCTCAAGGGAAGGTTCTCGCCTCCACCATTGCCACGGTTATCCATGGTCAGCAGACAAAAGTTACCTTTACCCTCCGAAAATAACCAACAATTTCAAATGATTACCTCTGAATCATCACATAAATTCGATGTTATCACTAAAACCCCCCAATATTACAATTTTTTTCTTGACAAGTCTAAACTTAAGTTTATAATTGTGTTTAAGGGTAGAGGTATGAACACCACAGATGTCCTAAAAAAAACGGGGATTCCAAGGCAAAAGCTCTATTACCTTGAGCAAAAGGGCTACATCTCTCCCAAAAAAATCCATGTCGGCGAAAAGGCCTTTCGGGAATTCAAAGAGTCTGATATACAGCTCATACACTGGATATGGACCTACCTCAAAGATGGATTCCGATACCGAATCGCCTATGAAAAGGCCCTGAAAAAGATTGGCTCAGGAGACGGGGGAGAGAGATAAATGGCCTTCCGTTCCCAACCCATGGTCGGTATTCAGTTGACGGAAAGCAGCATCCGCCTGATTGAAGGACGCAAGACGGATACCGCTCTCATGATAACAGGCATGCAAACCGTTCCCTATGAGGGGAGAGATCCGCTCCAGACGTTACATGAAACCCTCAAAATCCTGAAACCGAAGCAGATCTGTCTAGCGCTGTCGTTCCAGTCTGTCAAGCATTACTTCTTTTCCCTTCCGGCGCTGAAGAAAAGAGACGCCAGACATATCATCCAGAGAGAACTCACCCGAAACATCTCTTTTAACCTCAGCGAGAACTTCTTTGATTTCGTTGCCCCCCGTGGTGGAAACGGCCCCCTCGACTATGCTGTCTTAACGGCACCCAGGGATGAAGTCCTTACGGCGATTGCTGAATGTCAGCGGGCAGGCAAAAAACCCCTGCTTATCACAAGTTACTCTCTTGGATTACAATATATCCTCCAATCCTTTATCCCTGAATTTGAAAATGAGATCTACGCAAGCCTTCATATCGAAGATAAAAGTGGGTTTCTCTCCATTTTTAATAAGGGAATCCTCACCTTTACCAGGAACTTTTCAATCAAGACAAAAAATCCGGTGGACATGGGGGACCCCCCCCACGCTGAAATGGCACCTGCCTCCAACCGCATCATTCAGGAAACTACCCGCTCTCTCCTTTTCTTCAAACAGCATTCCCACGGCCTCATGGCAAAAGGCCTTGTCATCAGTGGAAACATCAGGGATACGGATACGTTGAAAACTGCGATGCAGGAGGAACTGGGCATTGA
>JALTEW010000466.1 GCA_027073795.1 bacterium
GCAGGTGGGGAGAAGACGGCACAATCCAGGGACTCCTGGAAATTCTTCAGATCCCCTATACGGGCTCGGGTGTCAAGGCAAGTGCCATCGCCATGGATAAGATTGTTTCCAAACGGCTGTTTCGTGAAGCGGGATTGCCTACACCGGGGTTTCAGGTGTTGGAAAAACCGGTCACCACACCCCCGCGGCTCCTGCCTCTTGTGGTAAAACCGGCCATGGAAGGCTCCACCATCGGCGTCACCATCGTCCGCTCCAGTGAAGCGTGGGCCAAGGCCATGGAAGCCGCATTCCAGTACGATCAAACGGTCCTGGTAGAAGACTTCATCATGGGGAAGGAAATCACCGCCTCGATCCTTGACGGAAATCCGCTCCCACTCATCCACATCGAACCGAAAGAGGGCTTTTACGATTACAAAGCGAAATATACCCCCGGGGAAACCCTTTATCACGTTCCTGCCGCCCTCGACAGTATCACGGAAAGGCGCCTGAAGGAACTGGCCGCCCGGGCGTATAAAACCCTCGGATGTGAGAGTTGCGCGCGTGTGGACATGATTCTTTCTGATGATGCGGGCCCCATGATCCTGGAGGTCAACACCATCCCTGGAATGACCCCTACCAGCCTCGTGCCCAAGGCAGCAGGGGCTGTGGGAATGACCTTCAATGACCTGGCCGAGGCCATCCTCAACACGGCGTCGCTGAAAATTGTTCCATACAGAGAAAACGCATGAAAAAGAAAAGAAAATCCTCCCGTTTTAAAGCCACTTTCCGCATGCTTCAGCGCATGACATGGGTTTTTCTCTCCCTTCTCATCATAACCCTGATGATCTATGCAGGAAATCGCCTCTATCGACACCTCAAGACCTCCCCGCTTTTTCAGATTAGGACCGTGTCAATTACGGGGAACCACACACTCTCAAAAACTGACCTGATTTACTACATGGGCCTCACGGAAAAATTGAATCTCCTGAATCTTGATATCGGTGCCCTATGCCGCAAACTTACCGCACATCCGTGGATCAAGGACGCCACAATCCGCCGAAGACTCCCCTGTACCCTAACCGTGCACATCCGGGAACGTGTCCCCGTCGCCCTCATCATGACAGACAAGCTTTACTACCTGGACCGGGATGGGGTAGTTTTTGACAAGATTAACAAGGAAATCGGCTGCGACTTTCCTGTTTTCACCGGCCCCAGGCGTTATTCTCAGCTTTCCGCCTACCGGCCGCTTATCACCGAGGCTCTTCCGCTGGTAACCGAGAAAACCAGCCAACTCATCTCCGAAATCCACCTCGATCTCAACCACGGCATCACGCTGGTGACGCTGAACGACGCCATGCTGGTCAAACTGGGGTTCCAAGACCTTCCACGGCGTCTGCACCGTTTTTTATCCACTTACCATTATCTTAGGCGGCGTGAAATCGTGACAAAGGTTATCGACTGCAGATATCCCGACCGCGTCGTCGTCAAGTACGCCACTCCCCAGTCTTCGAAATCATCCCCCG
>JALTEW010000467.1 GCA_027073795.1 bacterium
CATCATCCCCCCAACATGGGAAAAGACCTATTATGACTGGATGGAAAATATTCGTGATTGGTGCATCTCTCGGCAGATCTGGTGGGGGCACCGTATCCCCGCCTGGTATTGTGATGATTGTGGACACATTACCGTGGAACGGGGGGCTGCCTCAGTTTGCGAGGCCTGTGGGTCCAGTAACCTTCGGCAGGAAACGGATGTGCTGGATACCTGGTTCAGTTCCGCGCTGTGGCCCTTTTCCACCCTCGGGTGGCCAGATGAAACCCGTGATCTGAGGGTGTATTACCCGACATCTGTCCTGGTAACCGGTTTCGATATCCTTTTCTTCTGGGTGGCGCGCATGATGATGATGGGAATTCATTTCATGGGGGATGTCCCGTTCAAAGATGTTTATATTCATGCCCTGGTTCGCGATGCTCACGGGCGGAAGATGTCGAAATCGAAGGGAAATGTGATTGATCCTCTACTGATGATGGACAAGTTCGGGACCGATGCCTTCCGTTTTACCCTGGCCGCTTTTGCCGCCCAGGGTCGTGATATATTGCTTTCCGAGGACAGGATAGAAGGGTACCGAAACTTTGCGAACAAGATATGGAATGCCGCGCGTTTCATCCTTCAGAGCTGCCCGGATTTTGATCGCGTCCCTTCAATTGACCAGGTCACGCACCGGTATAACCGCTGGATTCTTCATGAGTTGAATGAAACGATAAGACGCGTGACTGATGCCATAGATCAGTACCTCTTTAACGAAGCGGCTGGAGAGATCTATCAGTTTTTCTGGCACCGATTCTGCGACTGGTATCTCGAGTTGATTAAACCAATTCTTTACGGACGGCGGGCAGCAGAAGCCCTGAAAGAAACACAGAACACCCTCTTTTATGTCCTGGATCAATCCCTGCGTCTTCTTCATCCCTTTATGCCTTACATCACAGAGGAAATATGGCAACGGATCCCCCACGAGGGGGCGAGTATTGTTAAAGCAGCATTCCCTACCTATCGGGATACTTTCAAGGACGAAGCGGCGGCGGAAGAGATGGACCTTATTACCCAGGTTATAACGGGAATAAGAAATATTCGGGGAGAGATGGAAATTTCTCCTTCGGCACGCCTCCAGGCAACGGTGAACACCCATGATGAAGGGGTTGCCACCCTCCTGAATTCCCATGCGGACGCTATCAAGGACCTTGCACGCCTTGAATCCCTGGTCCTCGGGAAGGACGTGGCGCGTCCCAGGGGATCCGCCACCACTATTTTCGCACAGTTTGATATCTATGTGCCAATCCTCGGGATTGTGGATATCTCTGCTGAATTGGCAAGGATAGAAAAGCGTCTGACAAAACTTGGCAGGGAACTTCAGCAGATTGACAAAAAACTGTCCAATCGAAATTTTCTTGAAAAGGCGCCAAAAAACGTGGTGGAAAAGGAAGAGGAGAAGCGAAAATCCCTCACTTCCTTGAAGGAAAGGTTGGAGCGGAGCAGAGAGACGCTCCAGAAAATCGAAACACAGCCTTTCCAGAGCGTCTGAAGGCAAACCGATTTTTTGCGAGAAGCTCTTGCCATGAAGAAGGACCTTCAAGGTTCAAAATCAGAACTCATTTCCTCGTTTTTCAAGGAGTTCTCAGATTTTAAAGGAACCCTTGAACGAATAATCCCTCTGAGAGACTTGTCCTTTTTCATCTTCCGGGTTGTGGGAAATTTTTCCGAAACCTATCATCCACAGCGCATGGAACCCCTTCAGCGCCTAACAACCCTTAAAACCCTTGAAGAGCATCTGGATCAGGAGATTGCGGAAGCTTCCGGAGCACTGGAAGATTTTAGTAGATTTATCAAAGAGCTGAATCGCCAGGAGGATCTCGGCGGTTTGCTGGAAATTCACGCGAAGTTTATGGCGTGGGCATCAGGAAGGTTTTTGGCTGAGGGATCTATCGTCGGCTTGCAGGAACGTCTGACAGAATTCCGCAGGCATCTCACCTTGCGTCTCATTGAAAGGGCCAGCGACGAAATGGCAGTGGAAGGGTTTGGTCTGCCTCCTACACCTTTTGCTTGGATGGCGTTGGGAAGTGACGGTCGAGGCGAGCAACTGTTTGCCACAGACCAGGATAATCTCCTCATTTACGAGGCAACAAAAGAGAGCCAGAAAGGCTTGAGTCACCTCCCCGAGGCTCTTTTGAACCAGTTGCTGAGGTTTGACCAGGGAGAAACGATTAAGGATATTGAGAAGATAGATTTAACCGGGCGCTATTACGCGCGTTTTTGCCAGAAAATGGGCCGGTTCCTGGATGACGTGGGGATTAACCGTTGCAAGGGGCACATCATGCCAGCATATGACAAATGGCGGGGGACCCTTTCAAGGTGGGAAAGAAGGTTGATCGGAAAGGTAAAATATGGGGCTGGTGAGCTCTCCATCTTGGACTTGAATATCCTGATGGATAGCCGATACGTGACGGGCGACCTAACACTGGCGGGAAAATTTCTGAATCTTCTTCGCACCTATCTTCCTGAAAATCCCGATATTTTAAATCAGATCGCCCATTCCGCCATCCTGATGCCCATCGCGCTGGGAATGTTCAAACGTCTGAAGGTCAAAAAAAATGGTCCTGAAAAGGGAACCCTAAACCTGAAACTCAACGGTTGGGCCCCTCTGACAATCCTCGTGAGGGTATTGTGTGTAAAGAATAGACTGTTTGAAACCCATACCCTGAAAAGGCTGAACCTGCTTCTTGGCCACAAATTATTGGACCACAAAGTTGTACAAGAGCTAAAAGAGGCTTATTACCATTTGATGGCCTTCCGCGCGCTCTATCAGATTAATCAGTTGGCGACAAAGCACTCAGGCAGCAACGCCATTGATCCCTTATGGCTCGATGCAGAGGGCCAGGAGCTTTTACGCAAGTCGCTGGGATCGGTCGAGTCTTTTCAGGATCAGATCAACCGCAGTTTTTTCGGAGGCACTATATGAAGGTTAACGAAATCATGAACCGCTCTGTGATTACATGTCACCCCAATGAGTTCCTTTCAGCTATCATCAACAAGTTAAAATTATTCAGTATTTCTGGGATGCCTGTGGCAGAGAAAAAGCACCTGATCGGGATGATTACCTTGAAGGATATCTATACCTACTTCCCTCCCCCTGAAGAAATGTGCAAGGAGGATTCGGCGGTTCTGAAGGAAAAATTAACCACACCGGTTAGGGAAATCATGACTAAAGAGGTTTTGACCCTGCCGCCGGCGACTCCGGTGGATGAAGCGGCAAGAATCATGGTTGAAAATCACATCAACCGTCTCCCGGTGGTAGATCGCGGGAAGATCGTCGGAATCGTGACCCGATGGGATATTATCAAAGCCCTGGCAGAGGCGTAGGATATCCAATGAACTTTCCCGCCCCGAGCGGCAAGGCGTCAAGCACAACATCCCTTTTGCCCCAGGGTTCGTTGCATTTGTAAGTTGAATGAGGTAATTATAAAACGCCTTGTATGAAGGATCCATTTAAGACATGGTGCAACCGCACAAAGATGTTATTTGCCCTCTACCAATAGTGATAGGGAGGGTGTTTAGAGAGAGGAATTGAATAAGCCTGTTAAGGAATTTGGTGGGGATAAGGGGGATGGTCTGCCAGCGGTACAGAGAGCAGGTATTGATACTGTGGCCGCGGGGTGGATTATAGCGTCATTTGTTGTTGCGGGCTATATGATTTTTACACATCTTGGCCTTTTGCCGTTAATGAACCCAGACGAGGGGCGGAATGCCTCAATTGCCTGGGAAATGCAGATGTCAGGTCACTGGCTGATACCCACGTATAACGGCCTTCCTTATCTCGACAAGCCGTCCCTATTCTTCAAGGTTGTGGCAATATCTCTGTCATTATTCGGCCATAATGAATTTGCGGCACGGTTGCCTTCAGCACTCTCATCTATAGGAATTCTAATAATGGTGTTCTTATTCTGTCGCCGTGAGTATAACCTGCGTACAGCGGCAATTGCAGTCCTCATCGTAAGTACGACACCTCTGTTCTTTGCCTTTTCACGGATCGTCATTTTCGATATGTTCCTGACTTTCTTTGTTTGTGCCTCAATATTTGCGGGGTATTTTGCCGAAAGGGTAAAAGGAAGGATACGAAAACGCTGGTATATCATTTATGCGCTAATGGCGGGGATTGCCACATTGGTCAAGGGGCCTGTTGGGTTTGTCCTACCCATCCTGGTTCTGACCATTTTTAACTATTTGGATGGACGCAAAGGGGCGATTCGTCGCCTGCTGTCATGGGGAAATTTCCTGATTTTATTAGGGGTGGTTCTGCCATGGTTTGTTGGCGTTTCGATATTACGCCCGGACTTTCCTTATTACGGCTTGGTGAAAGAGGTGTTCCTCCGGTTTACCACCAATACATTCAACCGCTCTGGCCCCTTTTATTATTATCTTCCGATCATTTTTGGCACGTTTATTTTTTGGAGTCTGTTGCTGCCTGAAACAGCTGTGGTTTTCTACCGACAGCGTAGAAGGATGTCATCTGCTGATCGTTTGTTGTCTGTTTGGGGGGTAAGCGTTATTATATTTTTTTCTCTTTCAAATTCGAAACTTCCTGGATATATCCTTACAGCAATCATTGCCTTGGGAATATTGATGGCCCGGATTTTTGATGTTGCCATGAAACGGGGAGGCAAAGCAGAAGCGAATACTGTAGGGCATGGAAGCCTGTATTTGTCTATTTTAAGTGTAATATTTGGGGTGGCATTGATAGTTGTTTATATCAGTCCTGAGCTTATTGACACCTGGCTTCGCCATATTCGTAACCCGGCGGTAGTAAAAAGCTTTCATTCTTTAATACTCCCGCTGATTTTCTTGTCTGCAGGAACTGCCATTCTTGCAACAATAGGGACGGTTTACAGCAATATAAAGGCAGCGCTTTCAGCTTTTCTCTTGTTTCCACTATTCATTCCCTCTCTGATATTACCTCATGTTTCGCCGATTCTTTCTCATCGTTCTGACCGTAGTTTAGCGGCTGAAGTTTCTCGTTTATCTCGTGGAGCAGAGGTGGCATGTTTCCGTTGTTTCCCAAATGGATTGCCCTTTTATCTTGAAAGGACCGTTACGCTTTTCACCGGCCGTCGCGGTTCTGAAATGAATAGTAATTATATCTCTTTTTATTTGTCAAGGACAGCCGTGTGGCCACAACATATCAGGAGCACCAAAGACTTTAAACCCTGGCTTACCACCCTTTGTAAACCTGTTTTTTTGATTGTAGAGGGCAGTCAAAAACAGCAGCTTGATGCCATTTTGGGGAATCATCATAGAACGATGCAGTACCTTGGGTGCGATAGTTGGGGGGAGTTGTTAGCTCCTCAAGGGGAAGGCTGATATGTGTGGTATTTGTGGGATTGTTTCCTT
>JALTEW010000468.1 GCA_027073795.1 bacterium
CCGGAGAATATCATCGGGTGTGATGACCTGTCCGTCCACGCGGTTAAGGGTGATGATTCGGGCGTATCCTTGGTCCACCCGCTTGACCTCTCGGGAATATTGCCCCATGTTCATTTCCGGAATGATGGCAGCCCGGACATTCTTGAGAATTCCCTCCATCGCGCTCCGCATGAAAGGCCAGAGGGTGATGGGGCGAAAGACCCCAACTTTCTGCCCTTTCCCCCTTGCGAGAAGGGCAGCCTGCTTTGCGGATCGTGCCACGGAGCTATAGGCAATAATGGCAACTTCAGCATCATCCATCAGGAAATTTTCTCCCTCCTGGATATAGCTTAGCCCCTTGTCGATTTTTCGGTGGAGCCGGCGGATGAGAGCATCAACTTCGTCGGGCCTGGAAGTAGGAAAACCCCGTACGTCATGGACGAGACCGGTGACATGATACCGGTATCCGTCTCCAAAGGCGGACATGGGTGGAACACCCATGCTATTATCTTCATAGGGAATGTACCAGTCTGGAGGAACGGTGGGCCGCACGCGATCGATGATCTCCAGCGATTCTCGGGGGGGGAGTTCCACTTTTTCCCGCATGTGGGCCACCACCTCGTCTGTGGCAAGAATAACCGGGACCCGGTAGCGTTCGGAGAGATTAAAGGCCTTCACCGTGATGGTGAAACACTCAGCAACGGAATGAGGGGATAGGACAATGATGGGGTGATCCCCATGGGTTCCCCACCGGGTTTGCATGATGTCGCTCTGGGAGGGATTGGTGGGCAGCCCGGTGCTCGGGCCTCCTCGCATGATATTTGCGATCACGCACGGAACTTCCGTGATGCAGGCAAACCCAATATTTTCCTGCATCAGGGAAAATCCAGGGCCGCTTGTGGCGGTCATTGATTTAACCCCGGCGAGGGACGCTCCGATGATGGCGCCCATGCTCCCGATTTCATCTTCCATCTGAACGAATGTTCCATCAACCATTGGCATTTTTACAGACATGCCCTCCGCGATCTCCGTGGCAGGGGTGATGGGATACCCCGCAAAGAATCTGCAACCCGCGGCGATGGCACCTTCAACGATAGCCTCGTTGCCTTGAAGGAGGCGAAATTCTCTTTTAGCCATGGGTGATACCTCCTTTCTCCGGGTTCAGGCGTTCTTCCGTGATGACCGTGATGGCGAAATCCGGGCATCTCAGCTCGCACTGCATACAAGCGATGCAGGCTTCGAGGTTTTTGGGATAGGCGATGCCATCTTCATCCTGTGCCAGCACCTCTTTTGGGCAAAAGGCAACGCAGATGCCGCACCCTTTGCACCATGCCCTATAAACGTCAATGGCAACCACCTTTGGGCGCTTGGATGACGTTTTAGTCGATTTGTTCTGATTTGCTGCTTTGGCTTCTTTTGCCATAGGCTCCCCCTACGAAAAGATTTTCCCCGGATTCAGGCGTTCTTCGGGGTCAAACATTTGTTTGATGTGTTTCATGGTTTCAAGAACGGGTCTCGAGAGCTGATAGGGAAGATAGGCCTTTTTGGTCAATCCGATCCCATGCTCACCACTGATGGAACCCTTCAGATTGATGACCTCTCGAAACAACCGTTCAACCCCGTGTAGGGCTTTTGGGTAGGCGGAAGGATTGTTGCGATCGGTCATGATGTTCACATGGAGATTCCCGTCTCCCACATGGCCGAACGTCGCAATAGGGAGATCTAACTCTTCTGAAAGGGTATCCAATTTGTCTACAAGAGGCATAATATTTCTCAAAGGAACGACAACATCGTGATTCAGCTTAGTTGGTGCAATGCTATATAGGGCTGGCGACAGGCTCCTCCTGATTCCCCACAGTTTATTTGCCTCTGATTGGCTTTTTGCCAAAGAAAGGCCAATGGCGGCGTTTTTATGGCATATTTGGCGAATGATGTCAAGTTGTGATGTGACGGCTTGTCCCGATCCATCCAGTTCGATCAAGAGAAGGCTTTCAACCTTTTCCGGGAGGGATGTTGGTAATTTGGATTGTACAAGCCGTGTTGCCCGCCGGTCCATGAATTCGATGGCGGAAGGGGTTTCTTTGAGAAGAAGGTCGGAAACACAGGTTAAGGCGGCTGTTACTGAGGGGAAAAGGCTTAGAACAAGGTGTCTCGTTTCTGGAAGGGGAAGGATACGAAGGGTTGCGCTGGTGATAATTCCCAAGGTTCCTTCGGACCCGGCGAAGAGGCTTGAAAGCCGGTATCCTGCCACATTTTTGTGGGTCATCCCCCCCAATTCGAGGCGCTTTCCATCGGAAAGGAAGACAGTCATCCCGAGGATATAGTCGTGGGTAACCCCGTACTTGACCGCCCTTGGTCCCCCCGCGTCCTCCGAGATATTTCCCCCGATGGTGCAGAGCTCCAGGCTGGCGGGGTCGGGGGGGTAAAAAAGCCTCTGTTGTTCGAGGGCTCTGTGAAGGTGGCCCGTGATGACACCGGGTTGAACAATGACCAGGCGATTTTCTGGATCGATAGATTCAATCCGGTTCATACGGAGGGTGGACAGAACGATCCCCCCCTGGACGGGAACCCCTCCTCCCGTAGTTCCCGTGCGAGCTCCCTGAGGTGTGATGGGGAGAGGGTATCTTTGGGCAATATCCATAAAACAGGACAGCTCTTCTTCCGTAGATGGGAAGACAATGAGATCGGGGAGAGAAAAGATCGCGCTGCGGTCCGTGGCAAAGTTCAAGCGGCTTTCAAGGTCGTCCCAGAGCCAGAGGGAGGGGCACTTTACCCGAATTTCACGTGTGAGCTCTCGGATAGTTTTGGGTTGTTTCTCCATGCCTGACTCATGTATAGTAATTACGAGGAGGAATCAAGGGATGATCCCACTTAAAGACGATAATCCTACAGAGACGACACCTTATGTGACCCTTGCCTTGATCGCTATCAATATCACTGTGTTCATCTATCAACTCTCCCTGGGCCCCAGGGGGGACCAGTTGTTTATCTTTCGGACAGGGATTATTCCCTACGAATTCACCCATGCCGTCGATATTCCCCCTTACGCCGCGCATCCGTTGATATTCAACCTGATTGCGGCCATGTTCATGCATGGAGGATTTCTTCACCTCTTGGGGAATATGCTCTATCTCTGGATTTTTGGCAATAACATCGAGGATGCCATGGGTCACTTCCGATTTGTCCTCTTTTATCTTTTGACAGGGCTTCTGGCAAGCGCGACGCATATTATTCTCGTGCCCGACGCCCGCATCCCGATGATTGGAGCGAGTGGGGCCATCTCAGGTGTATTGGGAGCCTATTTCGTACTCTTCCCCTGGGCAAAGGTACATACCCTGATCTTCCTCTTCTTTTTTATTACCGTTATTCGGATTCCTGCCGTGGTGGTTTTGGGCTTCTGGTTTGTGCTACAGCTTTTGAACGTCTGCAGCCGCAGTAACGTGGCCTGGTTTGCCCACATTGGGGGGTTTCTCTCCGGCATGCTCCTCGTGCGTTTCTTTTTAAGAAGGAGATTCCGTTTCCATGGCTCCGTTTTTAGGAGAATTTGACGGGACTTCTTCTGTCATAAGATGTTTTAACCTGTCCAGAGATGCCTTTGTGATTTCGTTCCCCCCACAGGGGAGCAGGGTATTGTTGTGGGTTAGGGGTTCCTCTTCCAACGGGTATGGGGAAACCCTGCAAGCCTCTTCCCACAGGGCCGTTCCGGGAATGGGTGAGTATTCCGCCAGCGAGGGTCTGACGCCTCTTTTTAGAACTTCCCGGATGCTTTGTTCGACTTCATGAAGGGTTTGTCCCGGCAGTCCGACGAGAAGATAGACCTTGATTTCCTTGTCCGTAAAGCCGGCTTCAAACAGGCAATCAAGGGCATGGTCGAATTCCTTTAGGGTTGTTTTCGACCCAAATCGTGCTTGCCAGGCGGGCTGGGTTGCCTCCAGGCTTAGGCGAAGGCTGTGAAACCCTGTCTCTTGCATGAGGCACGCAATCTCCCGGGTGATGAACCTGATGTGAATGCCGTTAGGGGTATGGAAGCGGAGGGAAAGATTGTGTTTCAGGAGCTGTTTGAGAAGGGGGACAAGCCGCGTGTGGGCATTCATCAGGAGGGCGTCGTCGTAAAAGGCGAAGTCCCTCACCCCGAACAGACGGTGTTCGCGTAAGATTTCATCTGCAACATCTTGGACAGGGTGCTCAACGAAATCTGGATGCAGGAGATTCGAGGCACAGTATTGACAGTGAAAGGGGCACCCAAGGCTCGAACGGATACAGAGGAAATGATGAATTGAATAACCTTCCCAGAAGGGGATACCGGTTAGCTCAGATGGAGGGAGAGGGTCAGGTCGGCCAATGACCTTGAAGATATCCTCAAGGTGGTGTCGCGTGAAGGGGCCTGTAATGACACGGTCAGGGCTGCAGGCTGTCACGGCATGTCCCGGAATGAGGGAGGCATAGTTGCCCCCCAGATAGATGGGCGTGTGGGGGAACTGTTTCCTCAAAAGTTCAATGCTTTCCCTGACCCCTAAATACCAGTAGGTCATGATGGAGGACACGAGAATGAGGTCGGGTCGTGGCAGGGACGAAAGGTGCTCCTGGAAATCTTCGGGTGTAATCCCGTAGCGGCAATAGCGGCGTGGAATCTTCGCGAGGATACCGGGTTTTTCGACAGGGGTACGTTTCAATTTGCCCGTTCCAAACCGGGAGAGTTTTGGTCTGTATGGGGTTGTCATGGAAAAATTTTCCGCGTCCACGCAGTCGATAAGGGAAACTTTGTACCCAGCATCCCGGAGGATTCCTCCGATTTCCAGAAGTCCCAAGGGGCGTGACCAGAGATTGAAGGCGGCAAAATCGTAGATCCAGGGGTTGACCAGCAGCACATGGGGAGAGGATTGTTTCACGTGAAACAATTTCTACTTACCGACGCAAAAGTTTCGGAAGATTTCGGAAAGGATGTCGTCGCTGTGCGCCTTTCCGGTGATGGCCTCAAGGGCTCGTTTCGCTTCCCAGAGATCCTGCGAGAGGAATACTTCTTCCACACCCCTTCGGAGGCCGCGGTTGAGACGCTCAAGCGCCGTTTTTGCCTTTTGAAGGAGCTGATAATGGCGCTGGTTGATGGGAATGAGGGTGCTGATGTCCGGCGAAATGTCGCGCGTGTGAATCATTTCGACAAGCAGATGAATCAGGCGTTCCCAGTTTTCCCCTGTTTTGGCGGACAATTCCACAACCGGGATGTCTTTTGGGAGGTTGGATCGCACGGTATTTTGGGAAATTTTGAGAGGCAGGTCGCATTTGTTTAAGGCAACAATCGTTTTCCCCCTTTCAACCTTCCTGAAAAGGGATGTTTCCTCCCTGGATAGAGGTTTGGACCCATCGATAACGAGCAGGACAAGGTCCGCCTGACTTTTTTTGTGGAGAGATTGCTCTGTTCCGATCCTTTCAACCGGATCACTGGAAGGTCTTAATCCTGCTGTGTCAACGATTCTGAAAGGGATTCCCTGAATGAGAATGCCTTCTTCGATGAAATCTCGCGTCGTACCCGGCACCTCTGTGACGATGGCGCGGTCTTTGCCCACGAACCGGTTGAGGATGCTCGATTTTCCAACATTTGGAGGACCGATGATGACCACCTCGAACCCTTCGCGCACCATCTGGCACGTGGCAAATCCCTCCATCAGGTGGTCCATATCACGGATAAGCCCCTGCCAGGACCGTCCCCATATTTCCTGCCAGTTTTTACTGAAATCCATGCCTGTATCTTCAGAGAAATCCAGATCCGCCTCCATATACATTAATATTTGATTGATGGGGTCAAGGAGGGCGTCGATGGCGTCACGAATTTTCCCATGGAGCTGTTTTTGCGCCATTTTGAGGGAGGCCTCTGACTGAGCCTGAATGACCTCGATAACTCCCTCTGCCTGAGTCAGGTCGATTCTACCATTCAAGTAGGCGCGCAGGGTGAATTCCCCTGGACCAGCCAGCCTGGCCCCCTCTTTGAGGACAAGTTTGAGGATACGTTCCAGAACAACCCGCCCGCTGTGGCATTGAATCTCCACCATGTCCTCACAGGTATAGGTATGGGGAGCGAACATGAAAATAGCAAACACTTCATCGATAATCTCGCGGGTTTCTGGGGTAATGAGGTCTCCCAGAATCATTTTTCGATGGGAAACAGGGGATGAATGGGGTTTGGGGCGGAAAATTTCCTGACACAGGGTATGGGCCATTGGACCGGAGAGCCGAACAACCCCGATACCTCCCATGCCAATGGGTGTGCTGATAGCGGCGATGGTGTCCGTCAGGTCCAACCCTTCAAAAAGGGTCATGGGATGTTTGGCCCTTTAGCCGGCGGGGGACCCAGAGGCATGCCTGGAGGGAATAATCACCACCCGTTTCATGGGACCGTCCCCTGTGCTCTTGGTTTGAATTTCCTGGTCTTCCTTTAAGGCCATGTGTACCGTCTTACGGTCCTTCGCACTCAGTGGAACCAGAAAAACAGGTTTCTGGGTTTTTTTGGCCTTTGCGCTCATCCGCCTGGCAAGCTGGGTGAGGTTTTCTTCCCTTTTCTTTCGATAGTTTTCCGTGTCCACGTGGATATTGCAGCTTCCGGAGAACTGGCGATTCGTGATTTTGTTGACGAGATGCTGGAAGGCGTCGAGGGTTGCCCCGTGTTTACCAATCAGGAGACCTGAGCCATCCCCGATGATTTCGAGGAAGACGTGGATGATATTGTCTTCCATGGCCATCTTGTCTTGGATCTCAACCACGGCTTGAATACCCATGAAGTCAAGAAGAGTGCCCAGTATCTTTTTAGATGTCTCCGCCACTGTTTCCGGTGTTTTGGCCATGGCACGGATTTTTATCTTTTTCCCCATACCAATGCCGATGAAGCTTCGATCCGTTTCTTCAAGCACCTCGTAAACGAGGTTTTCCTTTTCGACGCCTAGATCGGAAGAGGCCTTTTCAAGGGCGTTTTCCACGGACTTTCCTTCCATTTCTATTACATCTGTCATTATTTATCTCCCGTGCGCAAGCTTTCGGTTTGTATACATCTGCTGTCCGATAGAAAGGACGTTGTTGACCAGCCAGTAAATCACCAGGCCCGAGGGAAAGTTAAGGAACATAAAGGTGAAGACGATAGGCATGATGAGCATCATTTTCGCCATCTTGGGATCCCCTGTTGAGGGAGTCATCTTTTGCTGAATCAACATGGTCGCCCCCATGATGATAGGGGTGATGTAATAGGGGTCCTTGGCCGACAGGTCCTGGATCCACCAGAAAAAGGGCGCGTGGCGCAGCTCAACGGAGATAAGCAGGGCCTTGTAAAGGGCGAAAAAGACCGGGATCTGCAGGAGCATAGGGAGACACCCCCCTAGGGGATTGACCTTGTGCTGTTTGTACAGACGCATCATCTCTTGATTCAGGCGTTCCTTGTCGTCCTTGTATTTTTCTCGCAGTTTTTGCATGAGGGGCTGAACCTTCTGCATGTCGGACATGGACTTATAGCTCTTGTGTGTCAACGGCCAGAAGATGATTTTGATGAGAATCGTCAGAATGATAATATCGATGCCGTAGTTATGAGTGTAACGATTGGTAAGATTGAGAAACTGCATCAATGGGCGGGCGATGATTCCAAACCATCCGTAATCAATCACCTTATCCGCGTTTTTCCCGAAGTGCTTCAGGTTTGTGAGCAGTTTGGGGCCGTTATACATCTTGAACTTGAACTGCTGACTTTTACCGGGATCCATGACCACGGCCGTTGCCTTGAGATCCGCATCCAGGGCACCGGATTTTGCCTTCAAGGCCACCTCATTGAACACAGAACTCTCGGGCGAGATGAGCGTCACAAAGAACTTTTCATTCAGGGAGACCCATTTGATCTCGCCCTCCACCGTGAGGGGTTTCTTTAACTTTTTGAGCTTCTTTCTGAAAACGCTGCTTCCTTTCAGGATGTCGGCGCTGAAATCGTGGTGCCCGTACTTGCTTTTTTCCTTGATGAGGGAGGGTTTGTTGATGAGGGATAAGATAGCATCTCCCACTAGTTTTTGATCGGTGGTGTTTTCCAGGGCCCAGTCCACATCCGCCTCGTATTTGTCAGGATAGAACCGGTAGCGTTTGGTGAGATGTACGCCGTTTTTGATTCCCGTAAAGACGAGGTCGGCTGGGGGATCTCCCCTGTGCAGACTGATGGCCTGTCGGGATACGCGCATGACAACGTCGTCCGAAATGGGGGCTTGAGGGCGGAAGAAAGTACCTTTCAAGGGCAGATCGGGAGAGGTAGCCCGAATTAACTCTATGGGTTTTCCCTTAGGCCCCATGACATCCCTGTATTTTTTCAATTTCCAGGAAACGAGGCGTCCCCCGAGGCTTGTGAACACGGCATGATATAGAGGTGTTTCTACATGGACCTTTATAATATTCTTCGCTTCAGTAGGAGCCGTTTTCGCAGGCACGGCAGGAAATGGTTTGACCTTTACCGCAGGTTTTTGCTGGGTGTTCGAAACCCCCTTCTGCGGTTTTGTCGTTTGCTGCTTGGTTTGTTTCGGTTTTGCTGTCTTGGGCTTTGGCGGGGGAAACAGTTGGTTATAGAGAAGTAAGACAATAAATGTCAGGGCGATAAATATAATTAGTCGTTTTTCCACGTGCGTACCTCATCGGAATTTATGGAACGGGATCATACCCGCCAGGATGGAAGGGATGGCAGCGCAAAACCCTCCGGATAGCAAGGGTGCCTCCTCGAAGCAGGCCGTGGCGCTGAATGGCTTCTATGGCATACTGAGAACAGGTGGGCGTATACCTGCAGGATGGTGGCAGAAACGGAGAGATGAACTGGTGATAGAAGGTAAGTCCCCAGATAACGAGTTTTTTAATCATACAGAAGAATCGGTTCCTTTGTCAGGTTGTGCGCTTGAAAACTGCTTGACAGCAGTTATTAAACTTAGTTCGGCATCCCGAAAGGTCGGTTGGGTAGGTCGGTGTTTGCGGATGGCAATTACGTCTCTTGGGGGTTGAATTATGGATTTGTTTTTGCGGAAGGCTTCACGGAGAACCCGCTTGACCCGGTTTCTGAAAACCGCATTTCCATCCCGTTTGGTGACCACAATCCCTAGCCGGCTGTATCCAAGAGGAGAGGGTTTGAAGACAAACTGATACGTGGAGGTATGAACCACCCTGTCCCCGGCACGCCGCTTGATGAAATCGGCTCTCTTTGTGATGCGCTCTTTTTTTGTAAAGGTTTCGCGACTCATTTTCTTGGGTTTAGACAGCAAGCCGTTTTCTCCCCTTTGCGCGGCGGCGGTTGATGACTGCCCTCCCGGAGCGGGTTCGCATCCTCACGAGAAACCCGTGGGTTCGTTTTCTTTTCGTGTTACTTGGCTGATAGGTCCGTTTCATAATCTCATGTCCTCCTTTTAGCGTGGAAGTTAAACATATCTGCTGAAATGTGTCAAGTTAGGTGGAAGGTGGAGGCGGAGGGCGAAAGGCAATGAGGTTGCCTATTCCGATGAAACTGACCAGTGAATCCTAAGTTATCTGGCCACTATTGCTTAACAGACTCCCGCGTGTTTCCTTGATTTTTTGGCTGAAGACTCTTAAGATATGAAAAGAAAGGGGGCAGAGAATGGTTTCAGTTGTAATTCTCGCGGCAGGCAGGGGGAAACGGATGCGCTCAAGGACCCCCAAGGTGCTTCATCCCCTGCTTGGCAAACCGTTGCTTGCCCATGGAATCGAGGCAGCCCTGTTGCTGGCCCCGCGCGAGATGATTGTGGTAGCGAGTCCGATAGTTTCCGAAGCGGTTTCCAATTGGCCATTTAAGGGCCGCTTTTCAACAGTCATACAGAACCCCGCCTTGGGGACAGCCGACGCCGTTCTTTGCGGGCTATCCGGGTTGTCATCAACGAATGGAACGGTTTTGATCCTCCCCGGCGATGTTCCCTTGGTTCGCTCATCGACTCTGAAAGCCCTTCTGGGATATTTTGACGCCTCCCAGTCCGTGCTGACCATTTTGGGTGCGGAGGTGGAAGATCCCCATGGTTATGGCAGGGTTATCACGACACCCTCGGGCGAGGTTACCCGGATTGTGGAGGAAAGGGATGCCACTGAAGAGGAAAAGGCTGTCGGCTTTATCAACAGCGGCATTATAGCAGTCAAGGGTGGTGCATTGGCAGATGCCCTCCAAATGGTGGAATCCAACAATGCTCAGGCGGAGTTTTATCTGACGGATCTCGCGGCTATCTTTTATGAGAGGGGCCTGAAGGTGACCGCCATGCGATGTGAGGACCCTGAAGAGATCCTCGGTATCAACGATAGGTACCAGTTGAGCGAGGTTCAGGGGAGGCTTCTGCGCCGGATTATCCGTGCATGGCAGGTGGAAGGTGTAACGTTTATCCTTCCGGAGACGGTTTATCTGGAGACAGAGGTGGAAATTGGCCGGGACTCGGTGGTAGAGCCGGGGGTATTCCTTCGTGGACAGACACGGATTGGTGAGGCCTGCCGGATCGGAAGCGGATCGGTGATTGAAGACTCGGTGATTGGGGATGGTGCAATTATCAAGCCGTATTCGGTAATCGAAGGGAGCGTGGTGCATGGAGGGGCGGCAATCGGCCCATTCGCGCATCTACGTCCGGGGAGTGAAATTGGCCAAGAGGTCAGAGTAGGTAATTTCGTGGAAGTCAAAAAGTCGAAACTGGAACCTGGGGTAAAGGCATCCCACCTCACGTACATTGGAGACACTACCATAGGGTCAGGCACTAACATTGGGGCAGGTACCATTACCTGTAATTACGATGGCCGGAAGAAGCACCCCACCACGATCGGGAAGGATGTCTTCGTCGGAAGCAATACTGCCCTCGTAGCGCCCGTGACGGTGGGAGACGGAGCCACAATCGCGGCCGGTTCCGTTATCACGAAGAAGGTTCCACCCAACACCCTGGCGGTTGGCAGGGCGCGGCAGCAGAATATATATCGCAAGTTAAGGCGAAAAAAGGATAAGTAGCGCATGTGCGGAATAGTCGGTTATGTGGGAGAACGTCCCATTTTGCCTGTCCTGATAGAAGGGCTACGACGGCTTGAGTACCGGGGATATGATTCCTCCGGTGTGGCAGCGTTTGATGGAGATGAGGTTCGAATTTACCGGGCCGAGGGGAAACTCGATCGTTTAATGGAGAAGGTTCAGTCGGTACAGTTGGATGGAGGGACGGGTCTTGGCCATATACGCTGGGCCACCCACGGACGGCCATCCGAGGTGAACGCCCATCCGCACAGAGGGGGACGGGTCACCCTGGTCCACAATGGCATCGTGGAAAATTACCGTGAATTAAAAGAAAAGCTGAAGGGGCATGGAGCGGTTTTTCAGTCCGAGACCGACACCGAAGTAATTGCCCACCTGATCGATCATGGTCTCGAGGAGGGGGTCTCGCCGGAAGAGGCCATCCGGAAAGCATTGAACGGCATACGCGGCTCCTATGCCTTGGGGATTCTTTTCGATTTTGACCCTGAAACGATCTATGCCGCCCGGATGGAAAGCCCGCTGGTTGTAGGGATTGGTGAGGGGGAAACCTTCTTCGCCTCGGACGTACCCGCCCTGCTGCCCTTTACCCGGCGGTGTATCTTCCTCCACGATGGAGAGATTGCCAGGTTGACAAAACGGGAAGTGACCTTTACCAATCTGGATGGAGAGCATCTGGAAAAACCTGTCAAAACCATTGATTGGTCACCCCTGATGGCGGAGAAAGAGGGGTTCAAACACTTTATGCTCAAGGAAATTCACGAGCAGCCCCGTGCCATTATCGATACCTTCCGAGGGACCTTTTCTCCGGATACAGGTGCCTTTTTCATGGAAGATTTTCAGATAAGTCCCCAGTGGCTAAGAGAGATGAAAAAGATTTCCATCATTGCCTGCGGAACTTCCTGGCATGCCGCCCTGGTGGGACGGCGTTACCTGGAGGGCCTGGCAAGGGTTCCTGTGGAGGTGGATATTGCCTCCGAATTCAGATATCGAGACCCTCTGGTGGATGAAAGGACGCTTCTGATGGCAATCTCCCAGTCTGGGGAAACGGCGGATACGCTGGCTGGTGTGCGCATTGCGCGGGAAAAGGGCGCGAAAATTTTGAGTATCTGTAACGTGGTGGAGAGCAGCCTGACGCGCCTTTCGGATGGGGTTGTTCACACGCACGCAGGACCCGAGATTGCGGTGGCATCCACCAAGGCCTTTACAACCCAGCTGGTAGCCTTATTCCTGGTGGCCCTCTATTTGGGAAGAGAAATCGGGGGGACGTTGAGCGTGGAAGAGACGAGCCATCTCTTCCAATCCCTGACGGAAGTCCCTTCCCTTATGCGGGAGATTCTGAAGGAAGAACCAGTTATCAAGGGCATCGCCCGGCGGTTGAAGGACTATCGGGACTTTCTGTACCTGGGACGGGGGTTGAATTTCCCTATTGCCCTGGAGGGGGCCTTGAAACTCAAGGAGATTTCCTATATTCACGCGGAGGGGTACCCGGCAGGGGAGATGAAACATGGTCCCATCGCCCTCATCAGTCCCCAGATGCCAGTTGTTTTCGTGGCACCCTCCGATCGCCTTGTGAAGAAGGTTTTAAGTAATATGGAGGAAGTCCTTGCTCGGGACGGCCAGGTCATCAGTGTGACAACCCGGGGCGCCCAAGAGGTTCTCGACAAAAGTACGTATGCTATTGAGATCCCCCCAGTGGAACCTTTGCTGGAGCCGCTTTTGACCGTGGTTCCCCTGCAGCTATTAGCCTACCATGTTGCCGATCTGTTGGGGACGGATGTGGATCAGCCCCGTAATCTTGCCAAGAGTGTTACCGTGGAATGAACATTTATAGAAAACTCTCTGAGTTGGCTCAAGCCCCCATCCTGTGGGCTGCTACGGCTGGGCTTGTCCTGGCCCTCGTTCTATCTGTTTATCTGTCGGGGAGGGTGAAACTAACCGTAACCCGAGGTGTCCTGCAGCATTTTGAAAAACGGGTGACGGCACAGGGCATCCCGGCTACCCCGGGGAAGGAATGGGTGGATGGCCGCCGCTTGGTCAGGCTTTCCCTCTGGGGAAAAGGAAACGTCGGGCCGTTAGGTACATCGGGGCTTTCCACAACACCCGGGGAAATCTTGCCGGCTCCCGATGTGGGCAGCCTGGACTTGAAGGGGATTGTCAGATATCCTGACGGGACATTCGAAGGGGTTTTCCTTGACCGCCATACAAAAAAGTCCATTATCGTTAGAAAGGGGGAAATCATTGGGGGCCTCAAGGTGCTGGACATCCAGCCAGACCAGGTTATTGTCTCGTTGAGGGGGAAAGAAGCGGTTTTTGCTCTTTTCAAGGAGAAAGCAAAGAAACATCCATCAAGTGAGTCCCGCGGGGATTTACCTAAGGCTTCCTATGAAAAAGGCGTTGCCTCGAGCCATGTGGTCCTAGCGAAGCGGGAGATTCAGGTCGCGTTGGGGGATATGGCCTCTTTTTTGCGGCAAGTGCGAATTATACCTTATATGGAGAAGGGAAAAGCAAAAGGGTTTCAGCTTTTGGATATTGTTCCCGAAAGTATTGTGTCCAGGGTGGGATTGAAAAACGGAGATGTGATTGAACGGGTAAACGGGAAAGCTATTCGTACCCCTCAGGATGCCATGCAATTCTTTTCCATGCTACAGTCCGGTAGGGGGGTAACATTGGACGTGAAGAGAAAAGACCAGCATGCAACAATCTCTATTGACCTGAAATGATAAGGAGAAATAGATGGAAAAGAAGGTAAAAATCAGGGGGCTGACTATCAAAGACCTTCCTGCCATTATCGAGATTGACAGGAAGGTTCTGGGAGAACCGAGGCCGGAATACTGGAAGAGAAAGATTGAGGTATCAGAGTTCCGTCCTCCTCTCGCGTCTCTCGTGGCGGAAGTGGAAGGCAAGGTTATTGGGTTTATTCTTGGGGACGTCAGTGGTTGGGAGTTCGGGGTGCCGGACAACACGGGAATGATTGAAACCGTCGGCGTGGACCCGGCTTTTCAAAGGCAGGGAATCGCACGTCTTCTATCTGAGGAGCTTATCCGGAGTTTCAAACTGAACGGGGTTCAAAAAATCAATACCCTTGTAGAGTGGGATGACTGGGATTTACTGCAATTTTTTCATACTATGGGATTCAAGAGAGGCAGACGGGTTAACCTGGAACTGGACCTTACTGAACAGCCTGAGAAGTAAGGATAGGAACACTCGAGAGTTTCGCCATAGGGACCCTCAGCTTGAGTCTGTCCCTCGGGCGAAGGAGCGTGTATCTGCTAACATGGGGGTTAAGTTTGCAGATATCCCGGACATGGATATTGAAACTCCGGGCAATAGACCACAGGTTGTCCCCCTTTCGGACTACATAAACGATTTCCTTGTATCTTCTGCCCTGGCTGGTTCTCTGGGCTGTCCGGATTTTTGAACGCCTTGAACTGAGCTTTGCCTTCCTGACATGATGCCGATGCCTTTGCGCGGTTGCCTTATAACGGCGAGACCTTCCCGCTGGGATAAGAAGTCGCTGGCCGATACGCAGAAGGCTACCGCTGATATGGTTCAGATACCTCACGTCGCTGACGCGAACTTTGTACTTTAGGGAAATGCCGTAAAGGGTATCACCCCGCCTGACGGTGTGTGTCTGGATCCATCCGTTCGGTGTCAATTTGACAACTGACCTAAGCTTATTCATGTTCATCGCGAGGGTGTTTTGGGTTCCCTGGGGAATTTTGACAATGAAATGTTTTGTGTAGGGGGGGGTGCACCGGCGGACAAGCTCAGGGTTGAGCATGCGAAGGGTTTGCTCCTCGCAGTGACATGCCCGGGCAATATCACGGAGGGGAACCCCACCGGGAACGAGAGCTTTCTCATATTTCAGGGGTTCCTGGTACTGAATGTTTTTAAAGCCGTATTTTTCCGGCTCCTTCGCGATGAGGGCGGCGGCAATCATCTGGGGGACATAGGCACGTGTCTCTCTCTTGAGGTAATGGTGTCGAATAAGCTGCCAGTAGTCTTCCGTCTTGTAGCGTTTGATGGCGCGGCTCAGCTTTCCTTCCCCACAATTGTAGGCGGCTGCCGCTAAATGCCACGACTCAAATTGATCGTACAAGTCCTTAAGATAACGGGCGGCGGCAATGGTCGATTTTTCCGGGTCTCTTCTCTCATCAATCCAGTAATTTACCCTCAGCCCGTATTTTCTCCCCGTTCCAGAGATAAACTGCCAGGGGCCTGAGGCCCTGCGGTTGGAGTATGCCCTGGGATTAAAACCACTTTCAATCATGGCGAGATAGACAAGGTCCGTGGGAAGGCCGTGGTCTTTCAAGACCTTTCTCATCATGGGGATGTAGCGCTCAGACCTGGCAAGCCAGATTGAGAACTGCCTTCTCCCCGTCGTCTGATAATAATGAACAAAATTTTCCACCAATGGGTTCATCACAATGGGAATATCGAAAAGGGGTTTCTCTTCCCGTTTCTTTTTTTCTGTCGTGGGCAGGCCAACCTCTTTAGGTGGGTTTGTATCTTCGGAAGATGCCTTCAGGGGAGTTTCTGGCCCGCGTGAAGGCGGGAGAGTGGTAGAGACCCTCTGGTGGATGTTCAAAGCTGGCTCCTGTCCCTGTATGTCAGAACCATAAGTCAATGCAGGTGGAGTTTCATCTATCTGTTTTAAAGAAGCAACGGATTTTTGCGAAAAGATCGCCGGGGCTTCCGCTGAAGATGAGGTGTTATGCTTAACAGAAGCACATCCCCAGAAACCGGTTGAAAGGAAAAGAAGGCAAAAAAACAGGCCCACAGGGTTTTGAATGATTCCCTTGAAACGCATATCTTGTCTCATACATAAAAATAACTTCCAAGTCAATAAGAATGGCGGGATAAATGGTTGAAAACTAATTATTAAAATAGAGCGGCTTTGTAGAGTGTGCGGGGATGTAAGGGAAAAGGCAAAAGTCGCAAAGCAATTATTACACAGATCGCCAAAGATACGAAGAATATAAGAGCAATTTTGTGCCTCTGTGTAAAAAGGTATTTTTGCCAAAAGCGCTTTTCCATTGCCGTTTCACCCTGACTTTTTGCGAGGGCGTTTCCCCTTGTAAAAGGGAATTCAGGTACAGTCAACGTATTGGAAAAAGCGCCGTTTCTTGACACGAATGAAAAATATAGATAAGTAGATGACATTCTAACCGGTAGATATAAGGAAGCTATTGCTATTAATAGGGCTTGAACTGAAACGGTTAAACAGGGGGGAAG